>NZ_RCVZ01000022.1:22343-53947 GCF_003668575.1 Falsibacillus albus
TTATATCTCCTCGCTTCTCTGCGGGGTCTCACCTTGCCCGCTAATCCCTCCTGAGTCTCGCACCTTCCGCTCCAATCAACATCATTTGATGAAATTTTATCTTTCTAAAAGAGTACATTAAAAGTTTTCTTATTTATCCACTTTCTGCACGGCAAGCCCAGCTGTTCATTTTGAATTCTTCTTTGGTAAAAGCGTCAAATCATATTTGTTTTCTCCTGGTTTTTCATTTAAATTTGTCAAATGATAGTTCCCTTTAATCCAATCCTTTATTTGATTATGGTACCATTGGCTCCTAAAATGTCCTGATTCTCCTGGTCCTATAATATGATAGGACTTTGACATATCATCAGTGTCAATGACGAACCTCCATGATGCACCGTGGTCCACAATGCCATCATCTTCATAGCTGGCCGCTTGTACAGTAACTTGGCTTCCACCTACCGGGATGGGGTCCTCGTTATTGAAGAAATAGGCCAGAAGATTTGAAGCCTGTGAGATTGGATGAGCAAAGTATAGTTGATGATAATCCCCCCACTTCCACTGTTCTGGATGATTGCCATAATCTTTTGCGAGACGGTTTAGTACATTTTTTAATGCAGTATGGAGGAGTGAGTCGATTCCTCCATTTTCATCAACCCAAGCGCAATTTTCTCCAGCCAGCGCTGTCCGTAATATATTATCCGTCACCTGTTGTTTCCCATCGAATAAATTCAATACATCGTCTGGAATGTCCTTCTCATAAAGGACTTTAGGGATTTCCTTCATCCATAAGTTAAAGATCAATGGAGCCGGTTTATTTTTATCATCAACGTAATTCCATTTGCCGAGGAGCTTTAAAGCTTCCTTTTCAATACCATTCCCTTTATCATTCTTCATCACCTTCAAAAATTGGGGAACAAATTCCCTTGCGTACAAATTCGTTTGGTCCATTTGAAGCGATTGCATATCCTCGACTGAAAGCTTATCTTTGCTCTTCAATACTTCCTGTATTCTCATTTGACGATACGGCTGCGCCCAGGTATTGCTGATATGATAAGGGTAGTCGCTAGATATTACCTTGTTGTTTGCTGAAGAAATGAAACCTTCCTTTGGATTTACGACTTTTGGGAGCTCATCAAATGGTATAAACCCCGTCCACTCATATTCATCCGTCCATCCCGGAACAGGAAGTAACCCGTCTCCACTTTTCCTAATCGGTATCTTCCCGTTGGCTTTGTAGGCAATCGTTCCATCATCTGATGCAAAAACAAAGTTCTGTGTAGGTGTTTCAAATTTTTCAAGCGCCTTTTCGAACTCCTTCCAATTGTTGGCTTTATTCATATTCAGAACTGCCTCTAATTCAGAGGATGGATCAAGAGCAGTCCATCTCAATGAAAAAACACTGTCTCCCTTTTGTTTGTAAGCAAAATCTGAAATAACCGGACCGTGTCTTGTGATCGTCACCTCATATGGTATTGTCTTTTCACCCTTCACTTTTATCGGCTCCTGGATGATCGTAGCTTTTTCCCATTTGTCCTTGTATAAAAATTCATCTTTGTTATCGGGATTTCTTTTCTCAATATATAAGTCTTGGACATCTGGCCCAGTGTTGGTCACCCCCCACGCAATGTGTTCATTATGGCCGAGTATGATGCCCGGAATGCCTGCAAAAATGACGCCGCTTACGTCCATTCCATTCGTCTTCAATGCCATCTGATACCAAATGGATGGAGTAGCAAGCGACAGGTGCGGGTCGTCTGCCAGCATCGGTTTGCCTGACTCACTTTTTTCTCCGCTGACCACCCAATTGTTGCTGCCATTGAACTCTGGAGGAATGATGCTGGAGGACAAAGTTTTTTCAACATCAATATTCATATCTCCTAGATCGGCAATTATAGCGGGGGCATCTTCAGGATAGGATGGGAATAATTCCTTAGCCTTTTCAGAAGAAAGATTTTTTTCCGCCCAATAGCGAAATGCCTGTCCCTGCCAGTGTCCACCCAAATCAAATGCCATATACTTTCCGATGGTCAGCGAATCAGTCGGAGTCCAGCTATCAGGTTTATAATCCAATAAAGTAAATTCGATCGGCAATTTTTTCTCTTTTTCGGCGTCCTTTATATATGCATTCACGCCATCTGCAAATGCTTGAAGGACTTCTTTCGCTTTCTCCGAATAGTTATTGTAGGACGCCTCGGCTGCTCTCCTCAAACCCAATGTCCGGAAAAATTTATCACGATCTATGGTTGAGGCGCCGATTACTTCACTCAACCTGCCCGATGCCTGTCTTCTGCTTAAATCCATTTGGAATAGGCGGTCCTGCGCTTGAACATATCCTTGCGCAAAATACAAATCATGTTCATTTTCAGCTTGAATATGGGGGACCCCTTCATTATCTCTGATGACTTCGACTTTTTTGCTTAGCCCGGCAACCGATAGCTCCCCAGCTGTCTTGGGCAGCAGACGCTCTGTAAAAACGTTTGCAAAAATAGCGGCAGCAATGACCAATAGTACTAGAATAGCTGCACTCCAGATTAAAATCTTTACCCATCTCTTTCTTCTCTTGGGCTGCAGAACGACCTCCATATATTCACTCCCCCTTTGGTACTATAAATTTGCCATTGTACAACCGAAATCCTTCTTACACCCCGGGAATTGAAGACTATTTTCTCAGCCAAAAAAAATAAGCTGGCAAATGCCAGCTATTTATGCAAGGTCTATTGGTTTTGCAGCGTCTATTAATTCTTGTTCTAATTCTTTCTTATATAGCAGCTTTTCTTCTGCCTTCCATCCCAACTCGTTGGCCATGAATTCAACTACTGGGTTTTTCCATTTTTCTGCCCACTCCCTATCAAAAAAGACTGCACCTGTCCTTCTGATAAAGAAGTCGACCGGTTTTGCAATCATTTCTTCTTCAATTGCATATTTCAATTCAGCAAATACAATCGGAGTTAAATCCCCGCCTTCATAATTTTGGACATATGAGAAGATTTTTTCTACATTCGTGCCATACCGACTTGCCAGCTGCTTGCCTTCTTCAGGTGATAACCCAATATTCACGGCAGCCTTAGCCATCTTTTCGACAAATTGTTGGAACTTCATTGAACCTCCTACATCGCCGCCTGAAATCGGCAAATGCTTTGTTTCACACGTTTTGAAGGACTTTCCCTTGCTTTCAGTTATACGTTTCGAAACTAAATCCACTACAGTTTCGGCCATTTTGCGATAACCGGTTAATTTCCCACCGGCAATGGTGATCAATCCACTGTCAGCTTCCCAAATTTCATCTTTTCTTGAAATTTCGGATGGGTCTTTTCCTTCCTCATAAATCAACGGCCGAACCCCAGCCCAGCTGGATTCAACATCTCCTTCAGCGACATTGACATCCGGGAACATGAAATGGATGGCTTTAAGAATATATTCGCGATCTTCTGAAGTCATTTTTGGATGCGCTTTGTCCCCATCGAAAAATGTATCCGTTGTTCCTACATATGCCTTCCCATCCCTCGGTATGGCAAAAACCATTCTTCCGTCTGGTGTATCAAAATAAACCGCTTGCTTTAGTGGAAATACGGACTGGTCAATGACAAGATGTACCCCTTTTGTCAAACGGAGCTGCTTATTGTTTTTAGAATAGTCCTTGCCCCGCACTTGGTCGACCCAAGGGCCTGCCGCATTGACAACTTTAGCAGCTGAAATCGTAAATTTCTCACCGGATAAAAGGTCAGTTGCTTTTATTCCTTTGATGATTTTATCATCGTATAGGAATTCTTCGGCTTTTGTATAGTTGATGACATTGGCGCCCCTTTTAACCGCTTCCTTCATTACCTCAATCGTCAATCTGGCGTCATCAGTCCGATATTCCACATAATAGCCTCCGCCTTTTAGATCGTGTTTTTTCAGGAGGGGCTCTTTCTTCAATGTTTCGGTTGATGATAGCATTTTCCTTCGTTCAGACCGTTTTACACCTGCGAGGAAATCGTACACTCGCAAGCCGATTGAAGTACTGAATCTTCCAAATGTCCCGCCTTTATGAATCGGCAGCAGCATCCACTCCGGTGTGGTGACATGTGGTCCGTTTTCATAGACAATCGCACGCTCTTTCCCCACTTCGGCAACCATTTTCACTTCGAATTGTTTTAAATAGCGAAGTCCGCCATGTACAAGCTTCGTTGAGCGGCTGGATGTCCCTGCGGCAAAATCCTGCATTTCTACGAGAGCTACCTTCATCCCTCTTGTAGTTGCATCCAATGCAATTCCTGCACCGGTTATCCCTCCGCCTATGATCAGCAGATCAAATTCTTCTTTCTTTAACTCATTGATCCGTTCTTTTCTATTAATATTAGTGAATGCTCTTGTCGCCATGCTGAATTCCTCCTCTTTTGAAGTAACGGCCAAAAAAGACAAAAAGAGACCACAAACTGACATTATGGTATTGTTGCCATAATGCAGTGTGGTCTCTCCTGATCTCCAACCGAGTTATTAACTTAATTTCATTGTAGCATAAAAATCATTTAAATGCCATCGCCGCATTCACAGCTTTTTTCCAGCCGGCATATAAATTTTTTCGATTCTCTTCCAGCATATCTGGCTTGAATTGATTATCCAAGTTCCAGTTTTGGGCAATATCTCCCTTGTTATTCCAGTAACCAACTGCCAGTCCGGCAAGGTAGGCTGCACCCAGTGCAGTTGTTTCATTCACTACCGGCCGCTCAACAGGAACATCAAGCAAATCGCTCTGGAACTGCATTAAGAAATTATTCTTGACAGCACCGCCGTCCACTCTCAACGTTTTTAGAGAAATTCCCGAATCCCCCTCCATTGCAGTCAGGACATCTTTGGTTTGATAGGCTAGGGATTCAAGAGTGGCCCTGACAAAATGTTCTTTTGATGTACCGCGCGTCAATCCAAATACTGCTCCCCTGACATCACTGTCCCAATACGGGGTCCCTAAGCCGACAAACGCCGGAACGACATATACGCCATCCGTGGATTCCACTTTTTCCGCATATCCTTCACTATCCTTTGCATCCTTTAACATACGCAAGCCATCACGCAGCCATTGAATGGCGGAGCCTGCAACGAAAATACTTCCTTCCAGGGCATATTCCACTTTCCCATCAATTCCCCAAGCAATCGTCGTCAATAAACCGTTTTCAGAAGCAACAGCTCTTTCACCGGTATTCATCAACATAAAGCAGCCTGTGCCATACGTATTCTTCGCCATTCCTTTTTCATAGCACGCTTGGCCGAACAGCGCTGCTTGCTGATCGCCAGCTGCACCTGCAATCGGAATTTCCTGGCCAAAGAAGTGGTGGGGTATCGTTTTCGCATAGATTTCAGATGACGGCTTCACTTCTGGAAGCATCGATTGGGGCACCGTCAGGATATCCAGCAGCTCTTTGTCCCATTTTAATTCATGAATGTTAAACATTAACGTTCTGGATGCATTCGAATAGTCGGTTACATGCGTTTTTTCTCCAGACAATTTCCAGATCAGCCATGTATCGATCGTCCCAAACATTAATTTGCCTTTTTCCGCTTTTTCGCGTGCCCCTTCAACATTATCTAAGATCCATTTTACCTTGGTCCCTGAAAAATATGCATCTATGAGAAGACCTGTTTTTTCACGGAAAAGGTCATTGTAGCCTTCAGCCTTTAATTGATCGCATATTTCTGAAGTCTGTCGCGATTGCCATACAATGGCATTGTAGACAGGCTGTCCAGTTTCTCTGTCCCAAACGACAGCGGTTTCCCGCTGATTTGTTATGCCGATTCCAGCCACTTGTTCCGGCTTGACGGATGCTTCTGATAAAACAGTGGCAATGACAGCAAGAATGGAACCCCAGATTTCATTGGCGTTATGCTCCACCCAGCCCGGTTTAGGGAAATGTTGTGTAAATTCCTTTTGGGCTACGTGAACCACTTCTCCTTTTTGATTGAATAGAATTGCCCTTGAACTTGTTGTCCCTTGGTCCAAAGAAAGAATGAATTTTTCCATGTTTGCTTCCTCCTTTAAATTATGCTGTTAATTTATTTCTTTTAGTTTCTCGGTTTTCTTCATGATCGGCAAAGCGGGAAATGACCATTACCACAACCATGGCTGCGAGTACATACCAAAATGCCCCTGTCATTTCACCTTCAAAAACCCCTTTATAGAAAAGTCCACCGAACGAACCTCCGAGAATCGGTCCGGTGACGGGAATCCAAGAATAGCCCCAGTTGGATGGCCCCTTTCCTGCTATCGGGAGAATGAAATGAGCAATCCGGGGTCCTAAATCCCTTGCCGGGTTAATGGCATATCCAGTCGTCCCACCAAGTGATAGACCAATGCTGACGATCAAAAAACCAACGATGAATGGATTCAGCCCATCAGTAAACTTATTCGCTCCAATAGAAAGAATTCCTACTACCAGAACGAAGGTTCCGATAATTTCACTTAGTAAATTTGAGAAATAATGTGGGATTGCAGGACCCGTGGCAAAAACACCAAGCTTCACACCAGGATCCTCGGTCACCTTCCAGTGCGGGAGATAATGCAAATATACAACCGCTGATCCGATGATTGCCCCAAGCATCTGCGCTAAAATATAGCTTGGTACATCGCTCCAGGGAAAATCACCCTTGAAGGCCAGTCCCAATGTTACTGCAGGATTAAGATGGGCACCACTGTATTGGCCAACAGCATATACTCCAACAGCCACCGCCATTCCCCACCCCATCGTGATGACAATCCATCCTGAATCTTTTGCAAATGATTTCTTCAAGTTCACTCCGGCACAGACACCTGCACCCAAAATGATTAAAATGGCCGTACCGACCATTTCAGCTAAAAATGGTGACATGTCCTTTTCCTCCTTCATCCTATAGCATTCAAAGATTTTTACTTCGTTCGCATAAAAAAAGAGAGAATCACACAGCTTGCCCACTAGTAAGGCAATGTGTGATTCTCTCAATTCTCCGTCACGAACTATTAACTTAAGAATATATTATCTCATTCTGAAAACGCTGTCAATTATTTTCCTTTAAATATATCACCCTCTTCAGGAAAAATATTCTAATTCCAATCTCTGTATTTGTTCCAAAGATCAAGATTTGATGTCGTAATGGCGGAAGCTCCCGCCTGCAGCGCTTCTTCCACTTCCTCCGCATGATCAATCAATCCACCTGCAAATATCGGCTTCCCTGTCCTTTCATGAATTTCTTTAATAATTTTAGGAATGACGCCGGGAAGTACTTCAATATAATGAGGATTTGTCTTTTCGATCAGCTTGATGCTTCGCTCCAACGCATGGGTATCGATGATGAAGGCGCGCTGCGTGGCGTATACCCCTTTTTGCCTGGCTTTCATGATGACGCTTCCTTTTGTCGAAATCAGACCATAAGGTTTTATCTCTTGGCAAATATATTCAGCCGCTGCCTCATCATTGCTTAACCCTTGAATCAAATCTACATGGCAAAACATTTTTTTTCCATGCTGCTTTGCATGCCCAAAGACACTTTTAAGCATCCCTATATGCATATCTAGAAAAACACCGTATGTATACGGAGTATCAAGCATCTTTTCGAAATCCTTCATCGAGCGGATAGCCGGAATGATCTTTTGTCCGTGAAAACTCATTTCGTTCACCTCGTCATTTATCATACTTTTCGTTCAATCCTTATAGTATAGAATGCAGGGGATATCCATGCAATTTTTTCTTTTTTATTCTTGCGAGAAGATGCATTAATCAAAGGTAGAGTAAGGTTGATTTCCGCGGCAGGATGTCCGCTTTCCGAGAGGCTCGCGGTCAGCCCTCCGGAGTCTCGCACCTTCCCCTCCAATCACCATAAAATGATGAATGATTTACAAGAAAGAATTTAATTAAATATTTGTCGATAATACAGCTAATGCGTTTGATAGATTTTACAAACAGTTGACTGCAATCAAGAAAAAAAGGCCACCCCGTTGGCCGGCCCCATCTACATATGTATGAATTTCGATTTATGTATTCTGCGTTTTCTTGGTGAGCCAAAAAAGAAAGTCAATTTCCTTGGTGCAAAGCTGGCGTTTTAACTTTGTTTCAAATTCTTTCTTCAAAAGAATGTAGTCCAAGGTTATCTTTTTCACACATCCACCTCACATATTTGCTCTCAATTAATAATGTACTACAAGAATAGGAGCTCTTCCATATTATTCATAAAAAAATTTGAAATTGAATAAAATTTCCGCTGCATGATGCTCGATTTTCGCCGATGGTAATTAAATGGAAATTTTTGATAACATATAATCAAACTCTAAATCTGCCTGGAGGGCGAGAATTGAATAAATTTATATCGACTCTTACAATAATTTTGATTGTAATAACCACTTTTGGTTGTTCGAATGGTGCATATTCTTATGATAAAGCGGTAAAGAGAGGCGATGTGGTATATCAGTCAAAAGTTGACAATCTTGATCGATTCGAACAATTCTTAATCAATCTATCTGACAAGAAAAAAGATAAAATACGAGTGACAGAATATACCCTCGAAGGAGACCCGATATACCATGACTTACAATTTGATGGAAAAGTTATACGTTATATTTATGATAATTCCAATGATGAGTATGGTGGAAATGATAAAGGGATAAAACGAGATCTATGTACAGGAATAATTAAGAAGGAAAACGAACAAGGATACGTTGAATTTATTATTAGTGGCTGTTCAAACGAAAATGACCGAATTCTTTTGCGAGTGGAAAAAGATGCATTAAAAGACAATTAGGCACCTTAAAAAACGTTTGGTCTCCAGGACCAAACGTTTCTTGTGATGGAATTCTCTCTTACATGATCCGTTTAAACATCTTTTCCATTTCATACACGGAGTAGTGGATGATGATCGGGCGTCCATGCGGACATGTGAATGGATCGGAAGTGCTCCTGAGTGTATCGAGAAGCGCCTGTATTTCATCATTGCGCAAATGATGATTCGCCTTTATGGAAGCTTTACAGCTCATCATGATCGCCGCTTCTTCCCGCAGCTTTTTCACATCGACCTTTTTCATGGAAAGGAGCTGTTCAATCATATCCTCAATGATTTCCTGTTCCATTCCTTTAGGAAACCATTGGGGATGGGAGCGGACAATATAGCTGTTATGACCAAAGGTTTCAAGAAACACCCCCACTTTTTCAAGCTCATCTTTGTACTCATCGATTTTGATGCATTCATTCATCGAATATTCGAAGGTCAGCGGAACTAGCATGTCCTGCAGTTCTTTTTCTACCTCACCAACTCTTTCACGAAAAAATTCATATTTGATCCTTTCCTGGGCTGCATGCTGATCAATGATATATAGACCATTGTCATTTTGGGCCATGATATAGGTTCCATGCATTTGCCCAATCGGATACAAAGGTGGGACGCGTGATCCCCCTGCATCCTTTTCAGGAGTCGGAACAGGTTCCTTATCATGAAAATTTTTAATTTCTACATCCCTGCTCACAGGCGTTTCGAAATGGGATTCTTCTTCCCGATCATCTGCTGATCCTGCAATCGTTAAATCAAGCTTGTTTACCACTGGAGGACCATCACTCACGATCGGTTCCCATTTAGGTTCAGCTGTTTCGGTTTCACGTATGAATGAATGCTGCACTCTTTCTTCTTTACGTTCTTCTTTCGGCAAATGATCAAGCTCCATAAATGTTTGCTCACTTTGGGGCTTTTCTTTTTTTGCGGGAATGTAGCCTGAAGGTATTAACTCCTCTTTTTTAAATGCATTTTTGATTGTGTCTGCAACAAGTGCATGAAGCTCCTGTTCTTTGCTCAAACGAACTTCCAGTTTGGCAGGATGCACATTCACATCCACCAATATCGGTTCCATTTCAATGTCCAGCACCACAATCGGAAAGCGTCCGATTGGCAGAAGTGTATGGTATCCTTCCTGGATTGCTTTTACCAATGCATAATTTTTGATGAATCTTCCATTCACCATAGTAGAAATGTAATTTCTGGAAGCACGGGTTATTTCGGGCAAGGAAATATAGCCAGTTAACTTAAAGTCCAATGAACCCGCTTCAATCGGAATCATTTTTTTCGCAATATTCATTCCATAAATTGCGGCCAATACTTGCCTTCGGTCATTATTTCCGTTCGTCTGCAGCAATACCCTTCCATTATGTGCCAGCCTGATCGAAACTTCCGGATGAGCCAGAGCGATGCGATTCATGACATCGGTAATATTTCCGAGTTCTGTGTGAATGGTCTTCATATACTTCAAACGAGCAGGTGTATTATAAAATAGGTCAGAAACAATGATGTCTGTTCCCTTCCTGCTGGCTGCCTTTTCATGGGCCTTCATTACACCGCCTTCCAGCACCAATCTCGTTCCTGACCCTTCTCCTGTACCTGTTACAATTTCGAAGGAAGAAACGGATGCAATACTAGGCAGTGCTTCTCCCCTGAATCCAAGCGTCCTGATTCGGAAGAGATCATTTTCGTCTTTTATTTTGCTCGTTGCATGACGTTTGAAGGCGGTGAGTACATCTTCCTCTTCGATGCCATGCCCATTGTCAATGATGCGAATCCTGCTTAATCCAGCTTCTTCTATTTCTACTTCCACGACTGTACTGTTTGCATCAATTGAATTTTCGACTAACTCTTTGACAACGGATGCCGGCCTTTCTACAACTTCACCAGCGGCGATTTTATTGGATAATGCATCATCCAACTGTATAATTTTGCCCAATGCTTCCACCTCCTTCATTTTTAAAATATGACCCTTTACATACAGATACAGCTTATTGCCAGAATTCCATTGCAGGATGCGCTTGCCGAGGGGCGGAAACCGGGATCTCACCTGGTCCGCTTGTTTCCGGACAATCGCACCTGCAGCTCCAATCAACATCAAATTTTGAATTATTTTAGTCTCTTTTGAAGTTCATACAAGGCATTCATTGCTTGAAGCGGCGTCATATCCAAAATATTGAGTGATTGAAGTTCATCAGCCACTTTTTTCTCTTTTGTGGATGCAGCACTCTTTTGTTTTCCAGCCGGAGCCTCTTCAAAAAAGGATAACTGATTCGTTTCTTCATCGCTCTTTTCATGCATATTTGAAGTTGGAATTTTTTTCGGTTCAGGAGCATGCTGATGCTGATTTTCCAATTCATTCAGTATTTGATTTGCACGCCGGATAAGTTCTGCCGGCAATTCTGCCAATTCCGCCACATGGATACCATAGCTTTTATCAGCTGCACCTTCCTTTATTTTATGAAGGAAAACAACTTTTCCATTTTGTTCCACCGCGCTGACATGGACGTTCTTAAGCTGGGCAAGTTCCTCCTGCAAAACGGTCAGTTCATGATAATGTGTGGAAAATAGAGTTTTTGCTCCGATATTTGTATGAATGTATTCAATGATGGCCTGCGCAAGGGCCATTCCATCATATGTCGAAGTACCCCTTCCGATTTCATCGAATAGAATCAAACTGTTTTGTGTTGCATTTGCGATGGCATTCTTGGCTTCCAGCATTTCAACCATGAAGGTGCTCTGCCCGGAAACCAGGTCATCTGCAGCTCCGATCCTGGTGAATACCTGATCAAATACAGGAAGAACCGCCCTGCTTGCTGGAACATAGCACCCTATCTGAGCGAGGATAGCTGTTAGGGCAACTTGCCTCATATACGTACTTTTACCAGACATGTTTGGACCTGTAATCAAAAGCATCTCCCGCTCTGGATCCATGTAACAATTATTCGGTACATATTCCTGGGCACCCATCACTTTTTCAACGACGGGGTGACGGCCGTCTTCGATGACGATTCTTCGGTCGTGATTGAATTCCGGCTTTGAATAATGCCTGTTCTCACTGATGGTCGCAAAGCATTGCAAAACATCCAGACCGCTGATTGCTTTCGCAAGTTTCTGAAGCCTTGGAATGTATCCCTTCACTCTTTCACGGATCTGCAGAAATAGTTCATATTCCAGCTCCATGCTTTTTTCATTCGCTTGTAATATAAGGGCTTCTTTCTCTTTCAGTTCAGGGGTAATGAACCTTTCTGCATTGGTAAGCGTCTGCTTGCGTTCGTATCGATCACGGTTTTCATTCAATAAATGAAGATTGGCTTTCGTCACTTCAATGTAATAGCCAAAAACACGATTGAATCCGACTTTTAATGACCTGATCCCGGTTCGCTCTCTTTCTTGCAGCTCCAGCTGGGCAATCCAATCCTTCCCATTTTTACTAGCATCACGATACTGATCGAGTTCTTGATGATATCCATCCCGAATGACTCCGCCTTCTTTGATGGATAATGGCGGGTTTTCAATAATGGACTGCTCCAGCATGTCGGTTAAATCTTCCAGCGCATCCAATTGACCGATCAACCTATCCGATTCCTGACTTTGAAGCTGCTCTACGATCGAACGGATGAAAGGAACTTGCTGCAAGGATTTTTTCAATTGAATTAAATCCCTGCCGTTTACATTTCCGAACGCAACTCTTCCTGCCAATCTTTCAAGATCATAAACTTCTTTCAGATTTTCCCTCAGATCCTGCCTCTCGAAATAATGCTCGAGTAGTGTTTCGACCATATTCAATCGTGAATTGATCAATTGATGATCAATTAGCGGACGATCGATCCACTGCTTCAGCAAACGACCTCCCATCGCTGTCATCGTTTCATCGAGCAGCCAAAGGAGAGATCCCTTTTTCCCTTTTGAGCGAATCGTCTCAGTTAATTCAAGGTTCTTTTTTGAGTAATAATCGATTTTCATGAACTGCTGGAGCTGATAGATCGAAACAGGCTGCAGATGATCCAGACTCCTCTTTTGTGTGCGGTGCAAATAATTCAATAGCCGCGAAACCGTCTGAACCATCTTTTCATGCTGGATATTTACCAGCAACGGCGCATATTCTTCTTTGGAGGAAATATCATCCTCATAGGAAAAAGTAACGATAAAACGTTCTTTCAAAGTCTTTTCAAGGTCTTTATTGAATTGATGCCCTACAACGATTTCCTTTGCACCAAGAAGGGAAATTTCATTCATGACTTCATCCTGGCCGCCATTCATCATCGTCACCTGTGATTCACCTGTCGATAAATCATTATAAGCGATTCCTATTGTGCCATCCTGAAATTCCGAAATGGAAGCAATATAGTTATTTTCCTTGTCCGTCAAACCTTTGCCATCCATCACCGTTCCTGGTGTGATTAATTGAACGACTTCCCTTCTAACCACTCCTTTTGCCTGTTTTGGATCTTCGGTTTGCTCACATATGGCAATTTTATAGCCTTTTTCTATCAATCTTTCAATATATGTAGGAGCGGAATGATAAGGGACACCGCACATCGGGATCCGTTCTTCGCCGCCATCCCTGCTCGTCAAGGTAATCTCCAGCTCTTGTGAAGCTTTTAATGCATCATCAAAAAACATCTCATAGAAATCGCCGAGCCTAAAAAATAAAAAGGCATCTTGATGATCTGCCTTTACTTGTAAGTATTGTTGAATCATTGGGGTGAATTTTGCCATTTTGCCACCAAATTCCTTTCCGTTCATCGATTGCTGTCAAGGTATTATTATATCATAATATAAGAAGTAAATTCACGTCGTTGATTGAAGGAAAGTCTTGTGAGGATTGGTCTTGGACTTGAAAATTCTTATAATGGAGGATTTCATTTGAACTATTCAACCATTTCATTTATTGAAGAAAATTACATTCCGGAGCTAAAGCACTTATTTTCGCTTCAATGGTGGTCCACCGATAGAGAATTAGATGATATTAAACAAATGCTTGACCATACGGATGTTCTCATCGGCGTCCTTGATGTAGATTCTGAAAAGCTTATTGGCTTTGGCAGAGTCTTGACGGATTACGTTTATAAAGCATTATTGCTGGATGTAATGATTCACCCTGATTACCAGCAGAAAGGGCTGGGACGACTTTTGCTGGACAACATCCTGCATCATCCGTCGATCAAAAACGTCGCACACGTAGAATTATATTGCAGACAGGAAATGAAGCCTCTTTATGAAAAATGGGGATTTACTGAACAACTCGGGGATCTATGCTTTATGAGAAGGCCCTGTTAAACACTGCAGTTGATTTTCGTTCAAATCTTCCCTTTCCGCGGGCTGGGCCGGGAGCCTCCTGGGGGCTCCTTATTCGCTAGAACTTCACCCTTTAATTCAAAGCATCTCTAGGAATTCAACTTTGTTGCCGAATGGATCTACGATATGAAAACGAATTCTCCCTTCGATGGGTGCATCTTTCTTAATTTCCACCCCATTTTGCTCCAAATGGCTGCGCAATGCAGACAGGTTGCCGATAAGAATGCCCGGGTGTGCCTTTTTGGCTGGCGTGAAATTTTCCTCTACTCCGATATGTATTTCCTGGCGACCGCACTGAAACCAGCAGCCACCTCGTTTACGAAGATTTTCAGGCTTTGGGATTTCAATCATGCCCAATAGCTCACCATAAAACTTTCTCGCCTCCTCTTCGCATCCATTCGGTCCTGCAATTTGAATGTGATCAATGCCCATGAATGAATGTTGCATGTTCCACGAACCCCCTTCCTTGACTGTCTTTCACTTTCATTATATTACAAAAAGTCCGATCATAAAATTTGGAAATTTGAATGAAAGGTCATAAGTTGATTTTCACACTGGTGCGCCAATTAAAGAATGGCCCATGTCGTAAGGCTTGTTATTGGACATAGATGGAGAAAGGTTGATTTCCACGGCAGGATGCTCCTTTTACGAGAGGGCTCGCCATGCCCGCTGATCCCTCTGGACATTGAATTCATTTCTTCAAGATAACACCGCACGAAGAAAATGCGCATGCATTCTCGAGGAGTCTCGCACCTGCCGCTCCAATCAACAGCAAAGGATGAATGATTTACAAGGAACGAAAAAAAGAACTATCTTTGAGACAATAGCTTTCTAAAAAAGAAAAACTAGGAAGTTTGCCTTCCTAGTAGTTATTCTTCTTCACATCCAACTAAGAAATCAGGGTTGAGATCTTCAAACTCTTCGTCGTCTAAATCATGGCCCCATTCTTCATCATCACAGTCGCATCCGTCCGGGTGAATCGCCACGCAAACTTTTGTTTCTCCGATGACTTCTACAAGGAACTCTCTTTCTACATGAACGATAATTTTATTTCCGTTTGGTGAAATAACCGCCTCGACACAGTTTGGCTGCTGCAATACTCTTGCGCAGACCTCTTTATCATCTAAGCAATCTGGATCGCGATATTTCAGCTTAATAACGTCGCAATACTCTACTCTCTCTGTCACAACGGATGTTTTGGAATTATCATTGTGAGAGTACCAAACGTTAATATCGTATGAACCGCAAACTTCTACTTTTTTACCAACCTTACGAGCTTCGTACGTATGATTGATAATCCAGCAGCCTAAGATGCTCGATGGGTGGTGCGGCGGGCTGATCGTATGATTGGACTGTGTGAACTTACGTCCCTTCGCAACGACCGCTTTCGTGATAATCTCTCTGTATTCTGCCATTCGAGCGAACCCTCCTCATTCATTTTCAATTCATCGTATGCGTATCTATAGACTAGTGTGCCAATATTTTTTCATGACGATTTCTAGGTAAATGTGTAGTGATAATTCATTGTATGCGGACGGTTGGGTAATGTTCCCACTCAATCGATGTCCACTCAAATCAGAATAAGAAAAAACTTCAATGGAATGGGATATTTTTTGCCCGCTTTTCAAAAAATAACGATGAGTACATATGAAGGAGGAACAACATGGAACAAAACCGAGTCAAACAAATACTTTCATCATCCGCAGACATCGTGGTGAAATACAACGGGGCATCCGTTTGGATTGACAACCTCCATGACGATGGAAAGACTGCTACGGTGCATTTACGGGGGCCGTTGGAGGAACGATCGGATGTGGATATTACAGAGCTTCAAGAAGAGGAATAGGACTAGTGGGACAAAATTAAAACGCGTGGAACGAAGTTTCCACGCGTTTTAGTTAATTTATGAACAGCTTCCAGGCGTACTGTTTTTTACTTGGGAGCCTGTTTGACCGTAAAGCAGGTCCCCTCCTGTGGATTTGATGATTTCATCTGTCACAGTATTGGAAATCGCGGATGAAACAATTTGAAGAATATCATTCACTTCGATCTGTGATTCCTTGAATTGTTGTACAATCGGAATCGCATCAAGTTCTTCTTCAATTTTTTCGATTTTTTCCTCAACCATTTTAAGAGCCTCCAACTTTCCATAATGCTGGAAATTGACCGCTTGTTTTTGCAGGCTTTTAATGCTCGCAATCATTTCACGGACTTTTTGATTCTCATTGATTTGTTCTTCAGCTCTTTTGAAGAAATCCACTTCTTCTGTTTCAGCGATCATCTTCGCCAATTCAGTGGCTCGTTCTACAATATCATCTTTTGTATATTTTCCCATCTTATTTCACCTCTGCCATTTCTTCAATCATTTCACCATTCAAGGACCAAGTCTTCGCATCGGTGATCTTCACTTTCACCAATTTGCCAATTGCTGTTTTCGGAGCCTTGAAGTTTACAAGTTTGTTTTTACGCGTATAACCTGCCAGGACGTCAGGGTTGTTTTTGCTTTCGCCCTCTACCAAAACTTCGACGACTTGACCCTTGTATTTTTTCAGAGCTTCTGCCGAAAATTCATTGACTAGGCTGTTCAAGCGCTGTAGTCGTTCCTTTTTGACTTCCATCGGGACATTATCCTTCATCTTTGCAGCAGGTGTTCCTTCTCGAGGTGAATAAATGAATGTATAAGCTGCTTCAAATCCGACTTCGCGGTACATTGACATCGTTTCTTCAAATTGTTCCTCTGTCTCATTTGGATAGCCTACGATAATGTCGGTAGTCAGTGCAACATCTGGAATGGCAACTTTGATTTTCCTGACCAATTCCAAGAATTGCTCCCTCGTATATTTGCGGGCCATGATTTTAAGCACATCTGTAGAACCTGACTGTACCGGGAGATGAATATGCTCTACAAGGTTGCCCTTATTCGCCAATACTTCGATCAAATGATCGTCAAAATCGCGCGGATGGCTCGTTGTAAATCGTATTCTAGGGATGTCGATTTTCCTGAGCTCGTCCATTAAGTCGCCTAGCCCGTATGTGATATCTTCAAAATCCTTGCCATAAGCATTGACATTCTGACCCAGAAGGGTGATTTCTTGATACCCGTGGGCAGCGAGCTGACGCACTTCTTGAATGATATCTTCAGGTCTTCGGCTTCTCTCTTTCCCGCGGGTATATGGAACAATGCAATACGTACAGAACTTATCGCAGCCGTACATGATGTTTACCCATGCCTTGATATTTCCCCGGCGGACTTTCGGAAGGTTTTCAATGACATCGCCTTCCTTAGACCATACTTCCACGACCATTTCTTTGGACATGTATGCTTCTTTAAGAATTTGGGGTAATCGATGAATGTTATGTGTACCGAATATCATATCGACATGCTGATGTTTTTGGAGAATTCGATTAACAACGGATTCTTCCTGTGACATACAGCCGCAGACTCCGATCAAAAGATCCGGTCTTTCTTGTTTCAATCCTTTTAAATGACCGATTTCACCAAATACTTTATTCTCGGCATTTTCTCGGATTGCACATGTATTCAATAAAATCACATCCGCGTCATCCGTACTGTCAGTGACTTCATATCCTAATGCAAGAAAGATGCCTGCCATGACTTCTGTATCATGTTCATTCATTTGACAGCCGTACGTCCGGATGTAAAATTTCTTTCCATTTCCCAAGCCCATGAATTCTTCTGGGATTTCAAAATCTTTATGATATTTAACCTCTTCCTTGCCGCGTTTTTTGGCATCTTTCAAGGAAGGGGCAGTATACACTGATTCGAAGTATTTACTATAATCCTTTTCCGCTTGTTTGTTTGAAGGCTTTTCCTTCACTTGCTGCCCATGCAGGCGCTGATCTTCATTCATGATAAAACTCCTTTCCATCAAGACAAAACGTATATGTACTTTCATTGAATTAGATTCGTCTTAGTACCATTATAAAAAGCTTTATTGCAAAAAAACAAGCTTTCACACACATTACTTTAGTATAAGGCTTTTTTTATGAATAAACAATTAAATTAGAACGTGTTTACATTTTTGCCAATTTCCCATTGGGAAAAATATTAATTATTTAAGATAATGCTGTTTCACAATATTTGATGCTTTGAGAGATCATATGTTGAGTATGGTTGATTTCCAAGTCATGAGGCTCGTTTTCCGAGGGGCGTGCGGTGAGCCTACGTAGTTTCGCACCTGCCGATCCAATCATCATTAAATGATGAATGATTTACAAGAAAATCTTTTAGATACAACCTTTTGAAAAAAGCCAAAGAAAGGCTGCCTCAAAAAAGATCATCTTCATGACCCTTCGAGGCAGCCTTGTTTTATCTTGGTTGGAAAAACCTCTATTACATGAACTCCTTCAGAAGCTTATTGAATTGCTCTTCTTCCAGCTGAAGGTTGGCATTTGATAAGGCATCATCGCTGTATCCGGAAACAAGCTCTTGATACGATGGCTGTTCTTGATTTTGATAAATCAACCCTGTCACAAGACCATCATGCTTCATGAGCGTACTCATTGCTTTCTCACGATTGGTAAAATCGTATCCTTCTACATCACTGAGCTTTGTCAAATTTTCTTTAAACCAGTCATACGTATTCACTTTATTATACGTGACGCAAGGACTGAATACATTGATGATCGAGAAGCCCTTATGGTTTATGCCCTGCTCGATCAATGAAGTCAGTTCCTTCAAGTCCGATGAAAAGCTTTGAGCAACAAATGTCGCTCCAGCCGACAACGCCATTTCCATCGGTGCCAATGCATGTTCAATTGCACCTTCTGGCGTTGATTTCGTTTTAAAACCAGCCGCAGACCTTGGGGAAGTCTGTCCCTTTGTCAGTCCATAAATTTGATTATCCATGACGATATAGGTTACATCAATGTTGCGGCGGATGGCATGAATGGTATGGCCCATACCGATCGCAAATCCATCTCCGTCTCCTCCTGATGCAATGACAGTCAAATCTTTGTTGGCCATTTTCAAGCCTTGGGCAATCGGGAGTGCACGCCCATGGATCCCGTGCAGGCCATAGGAATGGATGTAGCCGGAAATCCGCCCGGAACAACCGATGCCCGATACGACAGCCATCTGCTCTGGCTCCAGTCCGACGTTTGCTGCCGCCCTTTGAATCGCTGCTTGAACAGAGAAGTCTCCACAGCCAGGGCACCAATTTGGTTTTACATTATTTCGAAAGTCTTTGAATGTAGCCATTTAGAACAACTCCTTGCATTCAGTGTGGATTTCATGCGGTAAGAATGGATTCCCATCATACTTGACAATATTATTGATTTTATTGCCATGGCCGACATTCATCTTGATGATTTTCCCTAATTGGCCAGTCGCATTATTCTCCACCACTGCCACATTTTTCGCTGATTCAATCAATGGTAATAATTCATTTGTTGGAAATGGATGAATCAAACGGATATGTGCATGATTCACTTTGATTCCGTCGGCTTCAAGACGTCCCATTGCCTCTTCGATGACCCCACGTGTAGAGTTGAATCCAATCAACAATAAATCGGCTTGTTCATGCGGTGCATTTGTATGAACCGGATTTGCAAATGGAATGTTTTCAAGCTTGCGCATTCTTTTATCCATTTGTGATTTACGGTTCGTCGCTGCTTCTGAAGGCTTTCCTGTTTCATCGTGCTCCACACCTGTCACATGATGAATGCCGTTTTTCATTCCAGGTATGACGCGCGGAGAAACTCCATCATCTGTTACTTCATATCGTTTAAAGTATGTTTTTGAATCAAGTTCATCCAATTTGGATTCATCCTTAATCAATTTCCCTCTCCTGATTTCCACTTTGCTGAAGTCAAGCGGTTCGACCGTCTGTTTGCCAAGGGAAAGCTGGAGATCGGATAACACGATGACCGGACACTGGTATTCCTCTGCCAGATTGAAAGCTTCCACTGTATCGTAGAATGCTTCTTGCACTGTACTTGGCGCAATGACGATTTTAGGAATTTCACCGTGAGTCCCATATATCATCGCCATCAAGTCAGATTGCTCCTGTTTCGTAGGAAGGCCGGTCGATGGACCTCCACGCTGTGTATCCACAACAACCAGCGGCGTTTCCGTCATGCCGGAAAGGCCAATAGCTTCCATCATTAATGACAGCCCAGGACCGGCAGAGGCAGTGAATGCCCTTACTCCGCCATAGTTTGCCCCGATCGACATCGTTGCTGCAGCTATCTCGTCCTCCGTTTGTATGACTGTTCCGCCAACGGCAGGGAGCTTTTTAATTAAGTATTCCATGATTTCCGAAGCCGGCGTAATAGGATAAGCCGCCATTAACCGAACTCCCGCAGATAAAGCACCAAGTGCAATGGCATCATTTCCGATCATGAACATGCGCTTTTGGCCGTCCGCTTTTTCAAGCTCCATGGAGCCGACCTGCTCGCCGAGCTCGTTTTTCATAAAGTCATAGCCCGCCTTAATGGCCTCCATATTCTTCTTGACGACTGTTTCACCTTTACGTCCAAAAATCTCTTCGACTACTTCTTCGAATAGGTCTATATCCAAATTTAATACTGCACAGGTTGCTCCGACTGCCACCATGTTCTTCATCAAGGATGTCCCCAGGTCTGAAGCCATTTCGGTGAATGCAACTGAGTATAGGGCTGCCTTTGAATCTTCAGGATTCTCAGGTTTGAATTTGGAATCTGCAATGATGATTCCTTTGTCATGCAGTTCCTTATAATTGACATCGATCGTTTCTTGGTCGAATGCGACAAGAATATCAAGATCGTCTGCTACCGCCCTTACCTGCTTAGTGCTGACACGTATTTTATTATTTGTATGTCCTCCTTTGATTCTTGAGGAGAAATGGCGATATCCATATAAGTAATAGCCTAAGCGGTTAAGCGCAATGGAGAAAATTTCACCCGTACTTTCGATTCCTTCACCTTGCTGCCCGCCAACTTTCCAGGAAAGTTGTTGAATCATCTATATAACACCCCTTCAAATTTTCAAATCAGTCCTGCACAATTTTCATACTTTTTCAGTTTATCACTTTTCAGATTAAATCACTAGGAATTGAAATTGGACCTTTCGCGACTTTATTCAGGAAAACGGGCTGCAAAATTTTCAAATAGAAACCCTTTTACTTGATCTTCCGAATACATCTTCAACAATTGATTAATCAGTGAATCATAGTCCCTAAAACTCGAGAGTCCTGCAACCGTCCGGTCAATCCCGTCAAAATCCGATCCAAACCCGACGTGGTCAACACCGCCGAGTGAACATATATATTCAACATGGCGTATGACATCGGGAATGCCTGCTTGACCATCTTTTGCCAAAAAATCCGGGACGAATGTCACCCCCATCACGCTATCTTCATTGATCAGCGCCTTGATTTGATGATCATTTAAATTTCTTGGATGTGGGCAAAGCGTATAGCTATTCGAATGTGAAGCGACTGGGTTCTCCGCAAGCTGAATGACATCCCAGAACCCTTTTTCGGAAAGATGGGAGACGTCCGTCCAGATCTGAAGATCATTAAGCCTCTTCACAATTTCTTTACCGAACAAAGAAAGACCGGATCCCCTTGGCTCAAGGGCACCATCAGCCGCACAGTTGGCATGATTCCAGGTCAGCCCGACAGACCTTACTCCCAATCGATATAAAGTATTCAGCTTGACGATATCGTTTTCAATCGCTTCACATCCTTCTAAAGTCAGAACAGCCCCAATTTCCCCCTCCTTCAAAGATCTGATATCCGATCTACTTGAGACAAGTCTCATACTCGGATTTTGCTTTAATATTTTTTCATGAAAAATATCGATCATTTCCAGCGCAGATTGAAATTTCATCAACGGGTGGATGCTCGGAGAAATAAAGATGGCAAAGCACTGGACTTTACTGCCTGTCTCCATTAACTGATCATATGTAACGTGCAAGGAAGAGCCCGACTGGAATGAATAATATGGATGTTTCAGCATTTGAGACAGTACATCACAGTGTGCATCAAATATTTGCAAGTCCTTCATCCTTTCTTAAAGCTAAAAGCACTGTTTTCGGCCAACAAAATGTTCAATTTCTTTGAAGATGGTGCAAACGTCCATATCCGTGGACTGAATCGATCTAAAGATTTTTAAAGAAAAGGCTGTATTCCCAAAGAAAATTGTTTTTAATGATTTCCTTGTAAATCATTCATCGTTTGATGTTGATGGTAGCGGCAGGTGAGCCCCCCTCAGGCGAAGCCGAAAAGGCTCCCCCGCCTCTCGGAAAGCGAGCATCCTGCCCTGGAAATCAACTTTGCTCAACTTTTGAAATATAGCAGCAACTTTACGAATGGATGTTTTCGTAAGTATGTTGTTAAAATCCTAATGTCGATTTTAACGTAAAAATAGCTATTTTGTTCGTTGAAACTAAAGTTTTCCAGTTCTTTTCTTCCTATATACGCTATTTTGAAAATGAAACTTTGCTTGAACAATCCTACTTTATTAGCTAAAGCAACAAAGTTTGTGAAAAGAGCCTTCCGAATAGATCTAAAGAAAAAGAGCCTGCTTGCTCCTTCTGCAAACAGGCCTTTCCTATCGTTTCAGAAGGATACAACTATCTTGGTTCCACAATCAGCTTGATAGCCGTACGCTCTTCTCCGTCAATTTGGATGTCTGTAAAAGCAGGGATACAAATTAAATCCACTCCACTTGGGGCGACAAATCCTCGTGCAATCGCAACCGCCTTCACTGCTTGATTCAACGCTCCTGCTCCAATGGCCTGGATCTCTGCCGCACCTCTTTCACGAAGAACACCGGCTAACGCCCCTGCTACAGAATTAGGATTAGATTTTGCTGAAACTTTTAATATTTCCATTCCTTAGTTCCTCCTTGTCATTTCCCCATATCGAATGTTCAATCAAATATCGAACAGACTGAGTATAAATGATTCCATTGCTACTATATTCACGGAAAGAGGAAACTATTCCAGCTTGACCCAAGAAATGCGGAATCGGCTTGATCAGAGGCGATTGTCACCATTAATCCATAAGAAATGGATGATCATCATTAATAAGCATCCGTTGAATGTTTTTCGCATTTCCTGACTTTGCATCAATGTCGATGAAGCAGCCGCTTAGCTGTGTTCTCCCAGTCTTCGGTACTTCAAAGCGGACTGGAAGACTTGTCATGAACCTTTTCAAGACTGCTTCTTTGCCCATCCCCAATATCTCATCATAAGGACCTGTCATCCCGACATCGGATAAATAAGCGGTCCCATTCGGCAGGATCCGGTTATCTGCGGTCTGGACATGGGTATGCGTCCCAATGACTGCGGCCACCCGTCCATCAAGATACCAGCCCATCGCTTGCTTCTCACTTGTTGTTTCTGCATGAAAATCGACAAAGATGACATTTGTCCGTTTCTTGGCTTCTTCAATAAGTTCATCGGCTTTTTGGAATGGACAGTCAATCGCAGCCATGAATGTTCTTCCTTGTAAATTGATCACTGCGATCTCCAGGTCATTGATTTTCGAAAAAACAAGACCTGTACCCGGTGTGCCTTTTGGAAAATTACCCGGGCGGGCAAGATACTTGGCATCTTCAATGAATTCAAAAACTTCTCGATTGTCCCACGCATGATTTCCCAAAGTGACGATATTGGCGCCACAATCCAGGAGCTCGCGATAGATTTTCTCTGTGATCCCCTTACCGCCGGCAGCATTTTCGCCATTCACAATGGTGAATTGCGGACGATATTTATCCTTTAATCTTGGTAAGTATTCTTTTATCATGTCACGACCAGGGGAGCCTACAACATCCCCAACAAATAATAATCTCATGAATTAGCCCTTTCTTTATGTAGTTTCTACTCGAATCTATTGTAACACAAGGAGGTATTTTGTAATCTTGTGAATAAAATTGCTTTGATAGGTTATTTTCGTAATGTTTGTTGCAATTAACCCAGATTGAGATATGTTGATTTTTGCGAAAGGTTGCTCGCTTTCCTTAGGATTGGCATTCTTCCAGGTCAATAACAAACTTCCTTCATTTGACAGAAAAAAATAAAGCGGTGAAAATCACCGCTTTATTTCGCATATTCAACTGCTCTTGTTTCACGAATGACAGTTACTTTTATATGACCAGGATAATCAAGTTCCTCCTCGATGCGTTTCCTGATGTCTCTTGCCAAACGATGCGCCTCTAAGTCGTCAATCGCTTCTGGCCTTACCATGATGCGGACTTCACGACCAGCTTGAATCGCAAATGATTTTTCAACGCCTTCATATGACTCTGAAATTTCTTCGAGCTTTTCTAAACGGCGTATATAGTTTTCAAGCGTTTCACTTCTAGCACCAGGACGTGCTGCAGATAAAGCATCCGCGGCTGCCACAAGTACAGCAATGATGGACGTTGGTTCTGTGTCGCCATGGTGGGATGCAATGGAATTGATGACAACCGGATGTTCCTTGTACTTCGTTGCCAACTCTACGCCGATTTCAACGTGGCTTCCTTCCACTTCATGGTCGACCGCTTTTCCGATATCGTGCAGCAATCCTGCACGACGGGCAAGCGTCTCATCTTCACCAAGTTCCGCTGCAAGCAATCCAGATAGGAATGCGACTTCCATAGAGTGCTTGAGGACGTTTTGGCCGTAGCTTGTACGATATTTCAATCGTCCCAAAATCTTGATTAAATCCGGATGGAGCCCGTGAACACCAACTTCAAATGTTGTTTGTTCACCAATTTCACGGATATATTCATCCACTTCACGTCTTGACTTATCTACCATTTCTTCAATGCGAGCCGGATGTATGCGTCCGTCCTGAACTAATTTCTCAAGGGCAATTCGAGCCGTTTCGCGACGTATCGGATCAAAGCCTGATAATATTACCGCTTCCGGCGTATCATCAATGATCAAATCAATTCCTGTCAATGTTTCAAGTGTGCGAATATTACGACCTTCACGACCAATGATTCTACCTTTCATTTCGTCGTTTGGTAGGGTTACCACAGATACTGTTGTCTCTGCCACATGTTCTGCAGCGCAACGCTGAATTGCTAGAGAAAGTATTTCTTTCGCCTTCTTGTCTGCATCTTCTTTCGCTCTGTTCTCACTTTCCTTTACCATGATCGCAATATCATGTGCCAATTCACTCTCAACATGATCGAGGATGATAGCTTTCGCTTCGTCACGAGTCAGACTCGAGATACGCTCAAGCTCAGCTTGTTGTGATCGTACCATCTCGTCCACTTTGCTTTCCATCTCTTCAATATGTTGTTGTCTTTGGTTTAGAGACGCCTCTTTCTTTTCAAGTGTCAATTCTCTTTTATTGAGAGTATCATCTTTTCGATCAAGGTTCTCTTCTCTTTGCAATAAACGATTCTCTTGCTTTTGCAATTCATTTCTTCGTTCACGAAGCTCTTGTTCAGTTTCAGTACGAAGTTTGTGATTCTCATCCTTTGCTTCCAACAGGGCTTCTTTCTTTAACGATTCTGCCTCGCGCTTCGCGTCTTCTACAATTTGCTCTGCAGCATTTTTCGCCCCTGTTATTCTTGCTTCAGCAATGGATTTTCGGATAAAATAGCCAACAACTACACCAACGATTAGGCCAAGCAAAATGGAGATGATTGTAATGGGTTCCATCTTTTTCACCTCCTCTTGCTATGAACTTTTTTCATCATTTTAAAAATGTCGGCTGATACATTGTTACAAATGTTTCAACATACAGCGCTAGGCTTTCAAATTTTTCATTCGAAAATTTTAAAAATATACATATTTAATTCTAAAGCTGTCAAAAATTATTGTCAAGGCTTGGGAGAAATAAATGCTCATGGATCTTCATTCAGTTGTAATGCTCTTTTCGAAAGTTTGTTGTTATTGAACAAAGTTTGTGTAAAGTTGATTTCCCCTGCAGGATGCTCGCTTTCCGAGGGGCGGGCCGTGAGCCCTCAAATCAGCACCTAGATGAAGTTAAAAACAAGAAACATGTTTTTACATAAAAAACCCGAACTAATCCGAAATCTAATGAAAGATCTCGGATGATAGCTCGGGTTTTCTTCGACTAAAACACTTTTGTCCCAGCCTCTTTTAGACTAATCAATCTTCTAATAGTGAGAACTCTTCTTGTCCGTCATCCTCAGGGGCAATTTTTTCACCATCTAAGTTGTAGTGATCACGAATTTTCCCTTTAATTTCAAGACGGATTTCAGGGTTTTCTTTTAAGAATTGCTTGGCATTCTCACGACCTTGTCCTAAGCGTTCTTCATTATAGGAATACCAAGATCCGCTCTTTTGAACAATATCCAAGTCCGCTCCCATGTCAATGATCTCACCTTCTTGTGAAATCCCTTCCCCGTACATAATATCGACTTCTGCAGTACGGAATGGAGGTGCTACTTTGTTTTTCACTACTTTTACCCTTGTTTTGTTTCCAACCATATCATTTCCTTGTTTCAATGTTTCAGCGCGGCGCACTTCCAAACGAACGGAAGAATAGAACTTAAGCGCACGTCCACCAGGGGTTGTTTCAGGATTTCCGAACATAACCCCGACTTTTTCACGAATTTGGTTGATGAAAATGGCAATGGTTTTAGATTTGTTGATGGCACCTGACAGCTTGCGAAGTGCTTGGGACATCAACCTTGCTTGCAATCCAACATGGGAATCTCCCATTTCACCTTCGATTTCTGCTTTTGGCACCAATGCCGCCACGGAGTCAATGACCAAAATGTCAACGGCACCGCTTCGAACCAGCGCTTCTGCAATCTCAAGCGCCTGCTCTCCAGTATCCGGCTGGGAAAGCAATAATTCATCTATGTTGACTCCAAGCTTTTGAGCATAGACTGGGTCAAGGGCATGCTCTGCATCGATAAATGCTGCCTGTCCACCGTTTGCTTGTACTTCAGCAATTGCATGCAGGGCAACCGTTGTTTTACCGGAGCTTTCAGGCCCATAGATTTCAATAATTCTTCCGCGCGGATATCCTCCTACACCTAATGCTACATCCAGGGCGAGGGAACCACTTGGAGCAGTAGAAATTTTACGATCTGTCTGCTCTCCCAATTTCATGATAGAACCTTTACCGAACTGTTTTTCTATTTGTTTCAACGCCATATCCAAGGCTGCTTGACGATCACTCACTAGATTTCCTCCTTTATTGTATGTAACTAGTTATTTTAAATTACTAGATAACGATTTTTCTCAATTAACCTACTTTTACTATAACCGTTTTCGATTACTTTGACAAGCAAAAAAACGAACATTCATTCGCTTTTTTTCCATCATGGAAAATTGGATTTTCTATGTTAGTTGCTTCTGTTAAATAAATTTTGGCATAAAGTTGTTCCCGATTAATCAATTAATGCTCAATGTCTGATTTTTACAAGGTAAAGAAGTGCCCTTTCCATAAAGTTTATTGCTAGCGGGCAGTGTGCCTACTCGCTACGCTGCCGGGTTTCACAGCTCCCGCAGACCCATTCCAGGGTCTCGCTATCTTCCGCTACCATTAACCGTGATGTATTACATTGAAATGGAAAAAAAACAAACAAAATAAAAGAGGCCGCACCACACATTGGATTGGCCCCTATGGGAACTATTGCAATTCGTTCAATAAGATATGACAGCCGTATTTGACCGCTCGTGCGCGGACGTTGTTCCTGCTTCCGGGAATCATCAATTTAAACGCTTTTGCTTCCCTGTTCGGCAGACTGATCCCAACCAAGACTGTTCCGGGAGGATGTCCTTCCAACGCCTCAGGGCCGGCAGCTCCAGTAAAGCTGATGCCTATTTCTGATGCAAATTTATTTCGTATGCCTTCAGCAAGTTCCACTGCACATTGCTCGCTCACGGCTCCAGCGTCATCAAGGGTTTCCTGCTTCACACCGACGTGATGCACTTTGACATCATTCGAGTAGCAGACGATTCCCCCATTGAATATGGCACTTGCTCCTGAAATGGAAGTCAGATCGGATTGGAACATCCCTCCCGTCAGACTCTCTGCACAGGCTATCGTAAGTTTCTTTTCCTGAAGCTTCTTGAATAATTCTACAATCAGAGATGTATCGTCATAGCCGTAAAAGAATTTTCCGACTTTCTCCATGATCTTCATTTCTACATCATCAAGGAGGCTCTTTGCCTTTTCAGCTGAAGGGTCCTTCGCTGTCAATCTAAGCGTGACTTCTCCATCCGTTGCCAATGGGGCAATGGTTGGATTCGATTGAGAATCAATGAGGTCGATAATATCCGTTTCCAATTGTGCTTCACCTATACCGAAGAAACGAAGGACCCTGGATTCGATTTTCTCATGGATTTCGAGCGCATCGAGAAGGACATCCCTGCCATAATTGCTGAACATCGGCTCCATTTCCTTGGGGGGGCCAGGGAGCAGCATATAGGCATTCTTGTCAGACTTCAAATACATGCCGGGCGCCATACCGTGATCGTTTGGCAATACCACTGCCCCCTTTAGGACCAACGCCTGTTTCTTATTGTTTTCAGTCATGGGCCGATCCACTTTTTTAAAATAGTCTTCAATGGATCGAAGGGCATCTTCATCAGAAACAAGAGCAGCTCCGATATGTTTTGCAATTGTTTCCTTCGTCAAATCGTCTTTTGTCGGGCCGAGCCCTCCTGTAAAAATGATCAGGTCTGACCTTGACTCAGCTATCTCCATGCATTCCTTCAAACGCAAAGGATTATCACCTACGACGGTGTGGTAATAAACATTGATCCCTATATCCGCTAAAACAGCGGATATAAATTTTGCATTTGTGTTTACAATTTGGCCGAGCAGCAGCTCAGAGCCCACAGCGATAATTTCAGCGTTCAAATTTACCTCTCCTTTATTTGGAGTTCACAAAAGCTTGGCGGTTCTTGTAAAAATAGTCCCATCCTGACCAAACGGTAAATATCAAAGCGACCCAAAGGGCAATCATATCGAATGGTAGGTTGATGGCTTCAAAAATGATATTGTGGAGCAGCAATGCCGAGATGGCAACAATCTGCGCCCATGTTTTGACTTTACCAAGCATATTTGCAGCAACCACTTCCCCTTCCCCTGCCAGTACCAGCCGAAGTCCCGTGACGGCGAATTCACGGCTGATGATGACAATGACTATCCACGATGGTGACATCCCCATTTCCACTAGTACAATCAAGGCTGCAGAAACGAGAAGTTTGTCAGCCAAAGGATCCAGGAATTTCCCCAGGTTTGTGACCATATTCAACTTTCTCGCGTAATAGCCGTCGATCCAATCAGTCGTGGAAGCGAGGATGAAAATCAAACCGCCGACTAAATGAGTGACAGGCATATGGGTCCCAAGCAGGTCGATGCCGCCCCATGAAAAGGGTACGAGCATCACAATAAGGAATATTGGTATTAAAAAAATTCTTGATATGGTTATTTTATTAGGTAAGTTCACGATAAATCCTCCATCTCATCTAAAAAATAGAAGCAAGGAAAAAGGCCAGACCCTCCTGCAAAATCGGAAGAGCCTGGCACCTATGAGACAGCCTCCTAGACCGTTTCCTAACTTCCATTCATTTCTTGCTCATGCAGACTAAATGCAGCCGTTGTTAAGATGGCTGCTGTTCACCTGGTGTATATTGATACGTAACATTTTGTGTCGTTCTTTCGCTAGGCGGAATGGCGAACTCTACTTTTTGGTCGTTTACGAACATCTCAGTAGAAGTAGTATCGCCAATGCGAATGGTAACAGCCTTTTCTTGGGTAAGATCTAAATCCTTGCTGGCTCCATTGCTCAGCAGTCCTTGAAAGATCAATTGGCCTCCACCATTCTTTACACTCACCCATGTTTTACCGGTAGAAGTGGCGGCAAGCTTCAATTGGAATTTGGCTGCATTTTCTACTTTATACGTTGTATTTGTACCTGCAGAATCGACCACGGAAACCTTTTGTTCAGGCTTGTCAGCAACAGGCTTGTCGGCTTGATCATTTTTTGAATCATCTTTTTTGTCAGAACCTTGACCTTTACCATTATTCTTATCTTTGCTTCCTTCTGTCTGTTGGTCAGCCTGCTTTTCGACATCACTATTGACATCAGACTTTACTTGTTTTGGATTATCAGATGCCTGATTGCTTCCGTCCCCGCTCATATTATGTTGGACCAGGATCCAGGCAAGGGCTATCACAGCCACAACAAATACGCCGGCCAATAACTTCGGCAGAGCATCCAACAACTTCGAAGAAGATGATGACACCGCTTTATGAGTCTGCACCCTTGAAATGTGCTGCGGCAGATCTTGACTATATATATCCGGTATATCACCTTTATATTCCTCAAATAACGCATCAGGCTGAAGGCCAACCGCTTCAGCATATTGTTTAATGAATGCACGCACATAAAATTTGCCTGGCATCATCTCATAATTGCCCTCTTCGATACCAATCAAATATCTTTTCTGGATCTTTGTGAGTGTTTGCAAATCATCCAAGCTAAAACCATTGGCTTCTCTTGCTTCCTTTAATTTATTTCCTAATTCTGTCACCAAAAACACCTTCCAATATTAAAAATCAAATCCTCCAAAATCAGATTCCTGGAAAAGGTTATTCTTTTGCACCATTTCATATGTAATTTCTTCATCTGGATCATTGCGCAGTTCAATAATATAATCAAAATCCTCCATTGAATACTCTGAATTTTGCACAAAAATATCAGGGTGTTCAATGACCTTGACAGCTGGCAGCCTCATGATTTCCCTCACTAGCTGCCAATGTTTTTCATTTGCCCTTTTTGTCGATACAATCCCATCTAATATAAAAATATTTTCAGAGCTGTATTCGTCCTGGATGAGTTGGCTTCGGATCGTTTGTTTCAGCAGCGTTGAGGAAACGAACAGCCATTTCTTGTTTGCACAGACACTGGAAGCCACAACCGATTCCGTTTTCCCGACCCGCGGCATTCCCCTTATCCCGATGAGCTTATGGCCTTCCTGTTTAAAAAGCTCGGCCATAAAGTCGACGAGCAGTCCTAGTTCATCGCGGATAAACCGGAATGTTTTCTTATCATCGGCATCTCTCTGTATGTATCTTCCATGCCGGACGGCAAGCCTGTCGCGAAGCTTAGGTTCACGCAGCTTCGTTATTTTAATCATATCCATTGTTCGAAGGATCGATTCAAGACGCTGGATCTGCTGTTCGCTTTGTGCAAGGAGGAGAAGTCCTCGGCGTCCTTCGTCAACACCGTTGATCGTTACAATGTTTATGGATAGCATTCCTAACAATGAAGAAACATCCCCCAATAGTCCTGGACGATTCTTCTGGATTTCATATTCTAAATACCATTCTTTTCGGTCCATTTAACCCCTCCATGTCTACAAATTGTAAACAATAGAATGTATAAAAAGGATTTAAAGTCACGTTTCGACAATATCTCTAGGTTCTATCATATATGATTTTCCAGGAAGATGAAAGCAAAACCTCAGCCTCTGAAAAAAATCAGACAAATGTCAGATAATTCTCAGTGGAAACATGAGAACAGCACATAAAAAAAAGAGAGGAAAGTCCTCTCTCAGGCTGTCGAGAAACTCTCGACAGCCATTTTTATTTTCATTTACTTCAATAATTCACCGC
>NZ_RCVZ01000023.1:0-289 GCF_003668575.1 Falsibacillus albus
AACTAGCTAATGCGCCGCGGGCCCATCTGTAAGTGATAGCCGAAGCCATCTTTCAACCTTCCCTCAGGAGGGGGAAGGGGTTATCCGGTATTAGCTCCGGTTTCCCGAAGTTATCCCAGTCTTACAGGCAGGTTGCCCACGTGTTACTCACCCGTCCGCCGCTGACGTCAGGGGAGCAAGCTCCCCATCAGTCCGCTCGACTTGCATGTATTAGGCACGCCGCCAGCGTTCGTCCTGAGCCAGGATCAAACTCTCCGAAAAAATGTCGACTTTGAAAGTCGTCTTTTTT
>NZ_RCVZ01000023.1:299-50625 GCF_003668575.1 Falsibacillus albus
CACTTCTTCTCTCAGAAGCGACTTTACTAATTTACCATGCTGGTAAGTGAAAGTCAACAACTTTTTTTGAAGTTTTTGTGAATGTTTCGCTCGTCTGTTGCGACGATGTTTATAATACTACCACCATAAACTTGGACCGTCAACGATTTTTTAAAAATTATTCATGTAAAACGAAATATAGTAAAAAAAGCCCACAAACCTCAGAAGGGTTTGTGGGCTTTTGGTCACAAGAATTATTTGATTGTAATGATATCTTCTTGTTTGAGATCTACTTTTCCTTCTTTATTAATTACGATTTGCTCGCCTTCATTCAAGTTTGTGAAGACAACAGGTGTAATGATTGAAGGAGCATTTTCCTTGATGTAATCAAGGTTTACTTTCAATAATGGCTGTCCAGCTTCGACAGTGTCTCCTTCAGCTACAAGAGTTTCAAAGCCTTCGCCTTGAAGTTTCACTGTATCGATGCCGACATGGATCAAGATTTCGCGTCCAGCCTCAGATTCGATGCCGATTGCGTGTTTTGTCGGGAATAGGTTTACGATTTTTCCGTTTACCGGAGATACAATCGTACCTTCTTCAGGAACGATCGCAAAGCCGTCTCCCATCATTTTTCCGGAGAATACTTGGTCCGGAACTTCAGTGATGGATTTCAATTCCCCTTTGATTGGAGAAATGACTTTTTCATCCTTAGGATCCACTTCGGATTGAAGTGCCTCTGGATTCAGTTCTTCAATTTCGTGCTGTACTTCTTCTTCAGGATCAGGTTTTACTGCTGCTCTTGGTCGTTTTCCTTCAATAATATCTTTCATTTGTGACTTAATGGTATCGGATTTCGGACCAAAGATCGCTTGTACGTTGTTTCCAACTTCAAGCACTCCAGCTGCACCCAATTTTTTCAGGCGGTTTTTATCAACATTTTTAATATCATTTACTGAAATACGTAGACGTGTAATACATGCATCCAAGTGGCTGATGTTTTCTTTGCCTCCGAATGCTTCAAGAATATCATATGGAAGGTCGCTTGATGGAGCCGCAGTTCCTTCTTCATCGTCAGTCGTATCTTCACGGCCAGGAGTTTTCAGGTTGAATTTACGGATGGCAAAACGGAACCCGAAATAGTAGATAACCGCAAAGACCAAGCCTACAGGAATTACTAACCACCAGTGAGTCTGCGGGTTAAGTACTCCAAATAGAAGGAAGTCGATCAGACCGCCTGAGAAAGTCATACCGATTTTAACATCCAATAGGTGCATGACCATGAATGATAAACCAGCGAAGATAGTATGGATACCGAATAATACTGGTGCAACGAATAAGAATGAGAATTCAATCGGTTCTGTGATACCTGTCAAGAATGATGTTAATGCTGCAGATCCCATGATACCTGCAACGAACTTTTTGCGTTCCGGTCTTGCTTCATGGTAAATCGCAAGAGCCGCCGCCGGAAGACCGAACATCATGAACGGGAATTTACCTGTCATGAATGTACCTGCAGTCAAGTTCTTCACGCCGTCTTTAACCTGCGCCATGAAGATCGCTTGGTCCCCGTGTACGATTTGTCCAGCTGCATTTTTGTAAGAGCCGAATTCGAACCAGAATGGTGCATAGAAAATGTGATGAAGTCCAAAAGGAATCAATGCACGTTCTACGACACCAAAGATGAATGCCGCAAGCGTCAGGTTGGAATTCAACATATTTTCAGAGAAGTTGTTCAGGCCTGTTTGGATCGGCGGCCAGATGATGATCATAATAAGACCCAATACAACCGCACTGGCTGCTGTTGCAATTGGAACGAAACGTTTTCCTGCAAAGAATCCTAAGTAAGAAGGAAGTTCAATTTCAAAGAATTTATTATACATATAAGCAGCGATGATCCCGAGGATGATACCTCCGAATACCCCTGTCTGCAATGTAGGAATCCCTAAAACGCTTGCAAATTCCGGATGACCTTTCAAATCACCGGCTTCGATGCCAAGGGCTGTCCCCATTGTGACGTTCATAATCAAGAAGCCTACAATTGCCGCTAGTCCGGCAACACCTTCACCACCGGCAAGCCCGATGGCTACACCTACTGCAAATAGAAGTGCTAAGTTGCTGAAAATGATTCCGCCTGCATCTTCCATGACGGATGCAATCATGACAATGATGTGATTGTTAAGGAATGGCGCAAGTTCAGTCAATGTCGGGTTTTGCAACGCATTACCCAGTGCAAGCAGAATCCCTGCCGCTGGTAAAATCGCAACTGGAAGCATTAATGCTTTACCGACTTTTTGCAAGACGCCAAAAGCTTTTTTAAACATTTGGTTTACCTCCTGAATAGTGTTAATTTGCTAAATCAATATAGTGCTGCAAACGTAAAAAAGGCATGAGGAAAGAAGATAGTAAAATGCTTATAGAGATAGAGTACCCCTAATTTTGCATTTCATTTATCTTCCTTACTCATGCCTGATCGTATCAGTAACACGTAAGAAAATGATAGCTATTTGATTTTGTTTTGTATCCGCTGCAGATGCATGGTTAAGTAAACAGCCTCAGCATCATATACAGGTTTCTTCAACGTTTGCTGCATCATTTTGACCAGCTTCCAAGAAAGATTGTAGCACATAGGATACTCTTCTTTCAATAGGGAAGCGATCTTTTCTGGCTCTTCCACTTTTTCCCCATTCAATACGCGCTCAATTGTGTACCGGATATGGCGGACGAGCCGCATGTAATCCACACTTTCTTTATTCAGCGGAATCTCGAATTGATCCTCAATCGTTTCGATCAATCTTGAAATCAGCTGGGAATGCTGGTTGATCTCAGATAAATCCTTATTGACCATCGAGCTGTGGATATGGAGAGCGATGAAGCCGATTTCTCCTTCGGGGAGGTCCACATTCGCCGTTTCGTTGATAAGCTGAACCACTTCCCGGGCCACTTCATATTCAAATGGGTATAGTGCTTTCGTTTCGACTAAGAACGGATTTCGGATTGACATCCCTCGCATGAGTCGTGTAATGGCAAACATGATATGATCGGTCAACGCTACGTGAATATGCTCGTTCAAAAAGGAGTTTGTCCGCTTCCTGATCAGTTCAATGGAGGAAATGATGACATCCAGCATATCTTCATCCAAATATGGAAGAAGCTTTTTATACTGTTCCTGTTCTTTCGCTCCTTTCAGGACAAAGGTTTTCTCAACGGAGGAATCATCGATGGGATCATCCTTTTTCCTGCCGAAGCCAATCCCCTTCCCGATCAAGACGACTTCATCACCATTTGAAGCAGAGGCAATGAGGACGTTGTTGTTAAGTAATTTTTTTACGTTAAATTCAGACATAATTCTTTTCTCCCTGATTCGACATATTTCGACCATGACCATCATCCTTATATTTTAGCGAAGAATGCATTGATTATCAATTGGAATCGCTCTCAATTTCACATGTAAAAAAAAGGCTGTCCCTACAACCGTTGCAGGGACAGCCTTCAGCCGCGCTTCTACGCCAAAAATACAAAGTACAAAATAAAGATGACGAACAAGAAATACATGATCGGATTGATATCTTTCGCTCTTCCTTTAACGATCATTGTGATCGGATAAAAAATGAATCCGCATGCGATGCCGGTTGCAATTGAATACGTAAGCGGCATGGCAATGATCGTCAAGAATGCAGGAACCGCAATTTCGAATCGTTTCCAGTCGATTTCACCAATCGTAGAAACCATCAACACCCCGACAATGATCAATGCTGGAGCCGTCACGTACGGTGTGATGACCGAAAGCAGCGGGAAGAAAAACAATGACAAGATGAAGAATCCTGCTGTAACGACAGAAGCAAAGCCGGATTTCGCCCCAGCTGCCACTCCTGCCGAAGATTCGATATAGGAAGTCGTCGTGGAAGTCCCCAAAACCGCTCCCACAACTGTCGCACACGAGTCGGCAAGAAGCCCTTTCCCTGCTCTAGGCAAAACATTGTCTTTTAAAAGGCCAGCTTGATTCGCTACTGCTACCAGCGTTCCCGCTGTATCAAAGAAATCAACAAACAAGAAAGTTAATATGACAACCAGCATTTGAATGGTAAACACATGACCAGGATGATGAATGAAGTTATCGATTGCAACACCAAATGTCGGTTTAATGCTTGGGACGGAATCAACGATTTTATGCGGAACATCGATAAGACCGAAGAACATGCCGACAATCGATGTGACGACAATCCCGATGAAAATTCCGCCTTTCACCCCGCGTGTCATTAACACTACAGTTAAGATAAGACCAAAAATCGCAAGCAGTGTGTTTCCAGAAGTTAAATCACCAAGTCCAACCAACACTGCATCATTATTGACGATTATGCCCGCGTCTTGGAACCCGATAAATGTAATGAAAAGTCCGATTCCCGCTCCAACCGCAAATTTCAGTTCGGCAGGAATGGCATTGATGATTCTTTCACGAATTCCAGACAGTGTCAAAAGAATAAAAATAAGTCCTGAACATAAGACGCCGGATAAAGCTGTCTGCCATGGAATTCCGTATGTCAAAATGACTGTGTAAGCAAAGAATGCATTCAAGCCCATTCCCGGTGCCAATGCGATTGGATACTTCGCCAACAGCCCCATCAACAGCGATCCGATTGCCGCTGCGAGCGCTGTTGCTACGAAAACAGCTCCATAATTCATTCTCATTGCATCCGGCAAGTCCTTCACAGAAGACAATGAAAGGGTCAATGGATTGACTGCCAATATATAAGCCATCGAAAGAAACGTAGTCAGGCCCCCGATAAACTCGCGGCGATAATTAGTACCGAGTTCTTCAAATTGAAAAAACTTCTTCATGCTGTGTTCTCCCTCCAAAAACATCACGTCGTTACCTTAATAAGAAAAGCTCCAAACGATTCACACCGTTTGGAGCTTTGACTGAAAGGATTAGGGTAAAAGGATGTGCATTCTGAAAAGAACACAAAACCTTTATCCGAAATACCTCGTAGTCAAGCCATTTACGGCAGCTTGGTAGAAACTTTTGGGCCATATCCCCAATATTATACGACGTAATCAATGTTTTTATTAAATTCTATCGTTAGTTTATCAGCCATTAGGCCTATCGGTCAACCCTAAAACCGAACATTTTTATAAAAAAATTAACGAACGTTCGTTTACCGAGTTTATTCCCACTCTATCGTCGCAGGCGGCTTGCTTGTCACATCATACACGACGCGGTTGATGTGATCGACTTCATTGACGATTCTTGTAGAGATTTTCTCCAATACATCCCACGGGATCCTTGCCCAATCGGAAGTCATCCCATCAATCGATGTAACGGCGCGGATGCCGATTGTGTAGTCGTAGGTCCTTGCATCACCCATGACCCCTACACTGCGGATGTCAGGCAGTACCGTAAAGTATTGCCAGATGTCGCGGTCGAGTCCCGCTTTTTTGATTTCATCACGCAGGATCGCATCCGATTCACGGACAATTTCAAGTTTCTCTTCACTGATCGCGCCCAACACGCGGATTCCCAACCCAGGTCCCGGGAATGGCTGTCTCCAAACAATGTCATCCGGGATGCCGAGTTCAGATCCAAGCGCACGCACTTCATCCTTGAAAAGGGTATTCAGCGGTTCGATCAACGTAAACTGCATATCCTCAGGAAGTCCGCCTACATTATGATGGGACTTGATCGTTTGCGCTGTGGCTGTGCCACTTTCGATAATATCCGTATAAAGCGTTCCTTGTGCAAGAAAATCGATGCCTTCCAGTTTAGTGGCTTCATCATCGAACACATAAATGAACTCGTTGCCGATGATCTTTCGCTTCTGCTCAGGATCGGATACACCTTCCAGCTTGGTCAAGAAACGGTCCTTTGCATCGACCTTGATGACGTTCATGTTAAAGCCGTCACTGAATGTCTTCATGACACTGTCTGCTTCCCCTTTGCGCAATAAACCATGATCGACGAAGATACAAGTCAGCTGATCACCGATTGCCTTATGAATCAATACGGCAACAACGGATGAATCAACACCTCCGCTCAACGCGCACAATACTTTGCGATCGCCGACAGTTTGGCGGATTTTCTCCATTTCTATTTCAATGAAATTTTCCATCGACCACTGATCTTTACATTCACAGACTCCGAAAACGAAATTCTTTAACATATCATTTCCATAGACGGAATGGCGGACTTCAGGGTGGAACTGAACAGCATAAAGATTTTTCGATTCATTGCTCATGGAAGCGATCGGACAGGAAGGATTTGTGGCATCGACCGTAAAGCCTTCCGGTGCTTTCACCACTAAATCGCTATGGCTCATCCAAACGACCTGCTCTTCCGGAAGACCCTCGAACAAGGCTGATTTGTTTTCGATGTTCATTGTCGCCTTGCCATATTCGCGATGCTTCGCTCTTTCGACTTTTCCATCAAAGTGCTTGGTCATCAGCTGCATGCCATAACAAATGCCAAGAACGGGAATCCCCATTTCAAAAATGCGTTCATCACATGAAAAGGCATTGTCGCCATATACGCTATTCGGGCCACCTGAGAAAATGATGCCTTTCGGGTTCATTTCCTTGATTTCTTCGACTGTGATTGTATGGGGATGAAGCTCACTGTACACCCCAAATTCACGAATTCTGCGAGTGATTAATTGATTGTACTGACTTCCAAAATCTAAAACAACGATCATTTCCTGATTTTGCAATTCTGCTTTTCCAGTCAAAACGTTCACCTCAAGTTTCAATGATTATTGGAGCATATACGGTTTGCAGCCAAAGATATTTCTTTAGTTTGTCCATCCTTTATAAAACCAATAAAAAAACTGGAATTCTGCTCCACAATAAAATAAGAAGACAGAATTCCAGTTTGAATAAGAGAAAATGAAAAGAATTTCTGCCTTCATAGTCAGGTCATTTAAGGTGACCCGGTAGAGACTTTCGAACCATATTATCGAGGATATACGAAGGACTGCATCGAGGGCAAAAACACATCCCTCACCGCACACTATTATTTTTTCTCATTTTATACTTGATGATGGGAGGCGGTCAACCCGTTGTCTTTTTAATTAAATTTTCCCACAATTTACGGGATTCGCTCCAGTCGGCCGCTTTCGGATCCTGTCGATACAGAACCCTTTCATAGAGGGCTGTGAGCCGCGACATTTCCCTTGTTGAATAGAATGAATCGATATATCTGGCATAACTTCTCAATGTTTGTCCATCATCCATCTTCAAACCGGACCGATCGAGTTGCTTCAATAGTGAAAGATATGCATTCGTGAAGACTTCATCACCGGTTTTCCGGCGGTAGCGCAGAACGAGCACATGCGGAATCCACCGGCTCCTCGTCCTGAAGATGCCCCATCCAATCGCTGCCACGAAAAGAATGCTGATCATGGTCCATCCCCAGTGCATCTTGAAGAACTCTTTTATATTGCCCCATAAGTCCTTGATCGAAAAGCCGTCGCTGCTATTGGAAGCCTGGTCCTGCAATGGCTTTTTCTCAGGTTTCTTCGGCTGCTGGTCCTCTTTTTTCACAGGAGGCGGAGTGCTTGATTTATCAATATCCTGATCGTATTTATAGTCGACGTTGTTGTCAAAGCCTTTCGTCGGCTCGAACGGCACCCATCCTACCCCTGGGAAAAAGGCTTCCACCCAGGAATGGGCATCATTATTGGTCACTTCATAAGCAGAAATATTCCCCGTATCGGAATACTTATATTCCCCCGAAGTGTACCCCTTCACCCAGCGGGCAGGGATCCCGATGGACCTCAAAAGGACCACCATGGAAGAAGAAAAGTTATCGCAATATCCATGGTTGTTTTCAAATAAAAATTGATCGACATAATCTTGGCCATCTCTTGGAATCGTCACATTTACTTGATCATAGACAAATTCAGGCTTTTTGAAATACTGTTCGATGGCTTTTGCCTGATCGAACCAATTGTCCTTCCCTTTCGTAATCGTCTTGGCAAGCTCCTCCACCCTTGGAGGCAAACTGTCGGGAAGCTGAGTGTACCGGTCTAGAAAGTCCTTATCCCCTTGATCAGCCGGATCGAATGATGATGCATTTGCCGCTTTCATGTTCTTCATGCTGTATTGAGGATCCTTGTAGCTGACCGAATAGGTCTGAAGCTTGAAAGGCTGGGCGTTTTTATACGCCACCAATTTTTCTGTGACGTTGTTAAAATGAAACTCCTCGCCGTCGTTGCCCTGAACCTTCATGATCCCATAAGGCTGGACTACGTGAGTGTAAGGGATCTGGTATAAAAGCTGAGCCTTTTCATCTGGACGATCAGGATAAAGGGCTTCGTTAGCCGTTGGAACAAGCTCCCCCGATTTCACGATCATTTCCTCCTGCGGGGTATCCGACAGTTCCCATCCCTTCCCTGTATAGACGTCCTTCGTTTCGATTTTCCAATAATGCTTCGATGTATCCTTTGCGGTGAAGACGACTGTATTGTCCCCAATGAAGGGTCCGCCCAGATTGGAGTCATCCGTACCATAGCCAATCTTGGAAATTCCGGCCCCGCTGCCTTCTCCGGCACCTTCAGTATAAGATTTCAAGAACGGAACAGGATCTGGCCATATCGGATCTGCTTTAGGCGCAGCATATGCAATGACTGCACTTCCTCCCACCATGATCGATAAAGGGACCAGCCATCTTTTCATTTGCAGACGCTGATGGTGGAGCGCTTCTTTTTCCATCAGACGGCTGAAGAATAAAATTCCCAATAAGACGAAGCCGATGATAATGATCCTTATGATGGCGTATTTCGCTTCATATGGGGAAAAAGTGTCCAACACGGTGATGTACACGATCGTTAAAAAATAAAAAATAAAGATTTTTTTCCTGACCATGAGCCAGTAATGAAGCAAGTAGGCCATCAGCCACAACAGGACAAAAAAGAGCAGACTCCTGAATAAATCCGATAAGTGATACCAATCTTGATGAATCAAGAGACTCAGGTTGTGAAAGAAATCCTGAAAGAAATATTCCAGCCAGGCCAGGCTCAACACCGACCCTTGGAAGAATAAAAGGTGAAGCGTAAATAAAACATAGGCAGCCTTCACTGCTGCAGATATCCATGCGTTCACTTGGAAAAAGGAGAGCAGCAAGCATAGGATGATGAAAAACAAAAAGCGTTCGATATTTCCAGTCGGCGTGAGTTCTTCAATCGGCCGAAGCCACTCCCATAATAATAAGAAACCTAGGAAATACAACACGGTGCCATATAAACTTTTCATTTTGAGATGATCGCTCATGCCCGCTTCACCTCCTTGAATGCATCAACAAACTCATTTTCAAGCAATGCCCTGACCCAAATCCCCCTTGCGGATGCCATTTCGCGCCAGTTCAACTCTTCCGGTGAGAGCGGCTGGTTTTGGGAACGAATCACGAATAATGCGACAACCCCTCTTCTTTTTGCATGGGAGCTCGCACTCTCGATTACTTCCTGGGTCAGCTTGGACGTGATCACGATCATCGTTACTGCCTGCTGAAAATAGCTGACTTCCTCCGTCAACACTTTTTCCAGCGGAAAAGGGCTGTCTCCAGCTACCTTAGCCAAATGGTAGAATAATTGCTGGCGCTGATAGTCCCCGCCCCTGATTGGAAAAGATGTCGGATCCTTCCCCATGGAAATCATACCGACCTGTGCGTTCCGCCGCAAAATCGCCCTTGTAATCGAAGCGGTAAACTTGACCATCAATTCAAAGCTTTCACTTGGACTGCGGTCAAGCACAATCAGGACATCATGTGATTCTTTTTCCTCGAATTCTTTCGTCATGATCGTATTGGTTTTGGCCGTCGCTTTCCAGTGCACCCATGAAACCCGGTCTCCTGGCTGGTATTCCCTGATGCCGGATACCATTGAAGTATCCTTTTGAAGCTTGACCTTGGAAGAAGTCATCCCCTGATCGTAGCGGCTTTCGAGCGAACGGTACATCATATCGATATAAGCAGGATAAACGAGGATTTCCGCTTTGCTTTTAATGAAAGCTTCCTTTTCGATCAAACCGATGGCATCTGCCGTCTTCAAGCGGACATTCGTGAGAAAATGCTCGCCCCTCGGAATCTCTTTAATGGTATAGACAAATTTGCTTTCTCTTTTAAATCCCGGAAAAAGAACGATCTTCCTGTCTGATTTCGGAAATGCATACTGCAAGGATTCGGGCATGACATCCTCCACAACCAAGAAAAAGAGCGGAAAAGGAATGCGTCTTTTTAAATGGATGGTGACTGTCAGCGAGTCGCCCGACCTGAGGTCCCCGTGTTTATCCATCATCCGCTCAACTTCAATATCCGCTAAAGGATAGAAAGCGAGCAGAACGGAATAAACCCCGAATGGCAGAAAGCTGTAGAATAGAAACCAGCTGACAAACCCGCCTTGAAACATTGAATATGAAAAAGCAAGTCCAAGAAAAACAAAAAGAAGGATGGTTTTAAATAAGGACTTGATCCATTGCCATGTCCGTTTCATCTTACCTCACTGCCTTTTGTACAGGGATCGGGATGCGCGATATGACGGTATTCACAATTTCTTCCGTTGTGATCCCTTCATATTTTGCCTCCGATTTCAGAATGATCCTGTGCGAGAAGACATACGGTGCCAAATATTGAATATCATCCGGAATGAGATAGTCGCGGTTATGAAGGAACGCATATGCCTGAGCGGCTTTCATCAATGCAATCGATCCACGCGGGCTTGCCCCTAAATAGACATTTGCATGCGTCCTTGTCCTTCTGGCAATTTCCACGATGTATCGTTTGATCGTGTCATCGACAAACACTTCTTTAATTTCTTTTTGGATGGCACGAAGTTCATCGATCGTCATGACCGCTTGAAGATCCTCAATCGGAGGAACCTTCTGCGCCCTAGTCAGAACTTCCATCTCCTCCTCCATTTCTGGATAGCCCATTTTCATCTTCAAAAGGAAACGGTCAAGCTGTGCTTCAGGGAGCGGATAAGTTCCTTCATATTCAATCGGGTTCTGAGTCGCCATAACAAAGAATGGTTTATCGAGTTTATGGGTGACACCATCCATCGTGATGCTGCTTTCTTCCATACCTTCCAATAAGGCAGATTGTGTTTTAGGTGAAGTTCGGTTGATTTCATCGGCCAGGATGATGTTTCCCATGATCGGGCCCGGCCTGAATTGAAATTCCATGAGTTTTGGATTATAAATGGAGACGCCGATGACATCGGAAGGAAGTAAATCTGGGGTGAATTGGATGCGCTTGAAGGCGGCACTGATGGACTTGGCAAGCGCACGGACCATCATTGTCTTTCCGACGCCCGGCACATCCTCTAGCAGCACATGGCCTTCCGCCAGTATCGCCACAAGGCTCAGCTCGGCAATCTTTGTTTTTCCGATCATGACTTTATCGATATTATCAATCACTTGCTTTAACTTCGGATGATAGCTCTCATTCATGTATGATTCCCCCTGCAAATTGCTGTGTAATATTTTTCTCTAACCTTACATATATTCTCGAATCCAAAAAGAAACTCCTCCAAAAACCCTAAAAAAGTTGTCGAGCCCTGTACCTTTGGTGACAGGCACCGCGGTGCCTGTCACCAAGGTTTTGTCTAGTTTTGTCGACTGGCCGATATTTGGGTGATTCCGACCGATATATTGGATTTTAGACCGATAAATCGATGGATTTGACCGATATATTCAATATTAGACTGATAAAGCTACACATTGGGCCGATATGAGCTCGCCAGTCCTCATATCACCGCTTATATGACCGCTCATCTGACGATACCGATGGACATATCACGCTAAACAGCGCAAAATCGATAAAAATCCGGCTGTAAACCGCAAAAAATCCGGGAACAAAAACCGCGTTCCCGGATTCCATCGGCATTACTTCCAGAAATCATCAAAAATCGTAATTGGCATGTGGCGCTTATGCTGTGTTTTCAAGTAGTGAGACTTGATGGTCTTGCTTGCTTCTTCCCCGACATCCTTGCCTTCAAGGAAATCATCGATCTGATCATACGTCACGCCAAGTGCACTTTCATCAGGCAGCTGTGGACGGTCTTCCTCCAAATCGGCTGTCGGCTTTTTCAAATAAAGATGCTCCGGGCAGCCAAGCTCCTTCAACAGCATCTTGCCCTGTCTTTTATTCAAACGGAAGATCGGCACAAGGTCAGCTCCCCCGTCGCCGTACTTCGTATAAAATCCGGTCACCGCTTCAGCTGAGTGGTCTGTTCCAAGCACTACGCATTGATTCATGGCCGCTACACTGTACTGCACCTTCATGCGCTCCCTTGCCTTTTCATTCCCCTTGACGAAATCGGAAAGCTCCACGCCGACTTCCTTCAATGTCGCCACACTGGCATCGACGGCCGGCTTCACGTTCACCGTCAGCACCTTCGTCGGCTGAATGAAATCAATCGCATCCTGGCAGTCATCCTCATCCTTTTGAACTCCATATGGCAGGCGGATCGCGATGAACTTGTATTCGTCGCTGCCGTTTTCCTCGTTCAGCTCATTGATCGCCGTTTGTGCAAGCTTGCCGGTCAACGTGGAATCCTGTCCACCCGAAATCCCGAGCACGAACCCCTTCAAAAAGCTGTTCTTAATCAAATACGACTTCAAAAAATCAACACTCTTGCGAATTTCCTCTTTCGCGTTGATTGTCGGCTGCACCATCATTTCTTCCACGATCTGCTTCTGCAAAGCGTCCATTCTTCCTATCACTCCTTGATTATCAATCGTCTAACTATGTAATACCCCTAGAATACCACTATTACCCATCCATTTCTATTATGGCTGATTTTGCTGAAATTTTTCCTCTAAAGCATTCATAGCATCCCCGTAGTTTTTTTCGTTTAAACTTTGCAGGTAGGATTGGAGCTGCTTCACTTCATTATCTATCCAATCATGGTATTTTTTGTTTTTCTCTTTTAAATATTGATAGGACTCATCACTGATTTTCTTCTTTTCCTGAAGATAATTAAGATAGAGAAATACATTCATCCGTTCCTGCGACGCCATCAAGCCTTCGTTCTGCGTATAACTGAAAATTTTAATGGTATTATCAAGTTTTTGGACCTTAAGTGAAGACTCGCCGCGCTTTTTCCAATCTGCCCATTTTTCCGCGAGATCGCTTAGCTTCTCCAGCTCGCTGCTCAACTCATTTTCATCTGAGACGTTTTTATAGATTCCTTTTGCCGCTTCCGCCATTTGCTTCAATTGGTTTTGGCCCTTGCTATCGATGTCAAAGCCAATGATGTTGATGATCGGAGATATATTCGAATGATAAAGGTCTTTTGCCGCTTTCACCGGATCATCGTCGCAAGTGGAAATTCCATCACTGACGAGGTAGACAATATTGGTATTGTCAGAACTGTCGAACGCGGACATGTCTTTATTCGCTTGCTTCAGCGCCAATGCAGTCGGCGTCCATCCCGTCGGCTGAGCTTTTCCTAGAGCGGTTTGGAAATCTTCTTCTCTATATGTACTAATTGGGTACAATATGTCACTGCTGCTGCAGGAAACTTCCTTATCAGAATCTGCGTTACTTCCTTTGTTCCCATATACGCGAAGCCCAACCTTGGCACCTTTCGGCAGCTTCTTCACAAACTCATGAATAGTCTTTTTCGCCGCATCCATTTTGGAGACTCCATTCACTTTTTGCGCCATGCTTCCTGAAGAATCCAGGATGATCTCTACATTCAGATTGTCTTTAAACTGATAGCGGGTGTCCTTAAACTCAGGACTTCCGATTGCTTGAAACCTCAATTGCCTGACTGCCTCTTCGGGTCCTTTGAAGCCCTTTTGAAACTTGCTTAATAGAAGTTCATAATCTCCATCCAATTCCTGATCAGACCGATCACCTGACATGTCCGGCAAGGAATCAAAAGAAGGAAGATCTGTTTTATATTCCTCTTTTGTCATAAAAGTGATAACTTTATCGGCATATTCCCCTACCGGTCGCTTGGCAAGTTCCTGATAGTTCGAAGGCAACGGAGCAACTTCAAATTCCTCTTCTTTATTTTGAATTTCACTATTAGCTGCTTGGCTGTCAGCTGGTGGCTCCTGTGTTTTTGCACTAGACCCTTTAGATTTAACGTCCCCGCTGCAGCCTGAGAGAGCGAGAAGGAATAGAAGCAGGGTTATGCTTGCTTTTAATTGACTTTTCATCATGCCTCTCCAATCTAATTATTTTCTCTTTGCTCCTGAACCGAAGGATTGCGGTCTCTTCTTTTGATGAAATCTTCATCAAGCGCAAAATAAAAGTTCTTTTCATAACGTTCAATCAGTTTTTGTACTAAGTTCTCAAATTCAAGCTTTATATTTTCAGTAATATCACCGAATGTTTATCTCCTGAAACACATCTGAATAACTACTATTTGTCAAAATATTGTTTTTTAAATACTCCCGAAAACTATAGTAACTTGCTGTATAATCTGTTTCTGCATAGTCATTTATTTTTTCTAACTTATTTTTCATGTATTCTTCTAACAAAATGAATTTATAAAAGACATCTTTCACTTCTTCATAAGAAAGATTATATGGTGTGTATAAAAAACTCCCATATAATTTAGAAGAAACTCTAAAAAAATGAGCCATTCGATAAACTTTATTTCCTTTGTGATATTCATATGGGAAAACTTCTACTCTTTCAAGGAATTTCTTATGCTTCTGTGCCAATAATGAAATATCAGAATGATTCATTTTTTCTACCCTCCTTTTATGAGAAGTGAACTCTACATATCCACCGTTTGCAGTCGAAGGATAGTAAACATTTCTTTATGCACCTTGATTTTGTTTTGACTGTATTTGCTGAATATGATTCTTTCTGATAGCGGGCAAAGCCAACCCCACTACCACTGCCGTAATTGGAATATGCCCATCACCGCCTAGCCACTCCAAAAGAGAAACAGGTACGAATATCACTTAGATAAATATCATTAAGAATAGATAGAATCGTCTCCAGCGTTTTTCTTTTTTTGACATAGTCATATCATCTCCTAGTTATCCCAAGACCATTTTAAGTTTAATTGGTCATCATATTCTGAGAGTTTTTCTAAAACTATTGATATACTCCCTCAAGGTATTTTAATTTTGGTCCGTACCCTTTCTGGGGGATGTCATCTCTAAAAAATTGAATGAATTTATGATCGGTAATTGATTCAAACGTAACCGTGGATTTCACTTCCAGCCTCCAATCTTCAGCGGAAAATTCAACCACTGTGTTTTGGGTATTGCCTTCATTTTGATCGATGATATCCTGAACAGCAGCGAGCACGCGATCCCCGATGTCCCCACTTTTAAAATGTTGGTCAAAGATATGTTTTAGACCTGGGTGGCTGTTGATTTTATCTGGAAGAATGTCATTTGCGGCCAATATATATGATTCTGATTCAGAATAGCCATTGCCAGTGTAATCATCCTGCTTCTCCTGAATTTGATCCGCTATGCTCTTGCCCCCATCTTCAAGTTTTTGAGGTGCTGAGAGCAGCAAATTGCTGTCAAACTCCTGAACGGCTTGCTTCGTCTCTTCCAAAAGAACAGCTGTACCTGCGATGGCCGCCTGTTCTGCAGATGTATTTGCCTGAATCTTGACTACGTATACTTTTGCAATGTTGATGACAATGACAAAGATCAAAGCTACTATTCCTAGCAGCCACAATAAGTAAAACACTGAATTTCCTTTTTCATTGTTTACATATTTCATGGAACCAGGACCTGTCCCGTAGCGGATTGTGTTAAGGAAAGAGAGGAAGAAGGCTTCCATTTATCAGGAATAAAAACAAGCATGTTTTCTGTGTAGAGAGTCAGCTTGAATTTGCCTGTTGAATTTAGGGGAGTGACTTCAATCTTTTTGTATTGAAGTACAGAGCTGTCGCCTATGGCTTCTATAGCTGTCTCCTTGGCTTGCTCCAAATCATTGGAGGCTGCCAAAACTTTAGCGGCATCGTTCACTGCCGATTTGGCGGTGAAAACTGCGTACCCGGACGCCACGACCTGCCAGAGAAGAAGGAAGAAAAGAAAGAAAAATGGAAGGATTCCTAGAAATTCAAAGCTCAATGCTCCCTTTTCGTTTTTGATGATTTTTTTAAGCAGCATGCGAATCTCTCCCAATTCCTTCTAGTCGATTCATTTTATATTGCAAATACCATACATGGAACAGTACGAGCATCCACGGTTTAAAAACTCCTTCATTGGTCTCCTCTTCAATCAAATCCTTCACCCTAAAAACTGAAAAGTATAATATTCCTAAGAAGTAGAATGAAATGATTGTATCGATGGAGTTAAAAAAAGAAAGGCCATAAGGTGTTAAAAATGCACTTCCAATAAAGTTAAATAGGAATGATAGGACTAGGTATATCGTGAATAGCCACCACCATTTGAAAGGTATATGATTTTTTTGATGAATACCATTGAAAGTCGATTTTCTATTCAAAAACCAATACCCCAAATAAATTCCCAATGTTATAAACGTTAAAAAGACTACTAGAGCTACATTGGACTTCTTAAATTGAATGTATCCTTGCTCTTTTAATGCGGCTTCCATGCTTTACACCTCTCAATCTGCCATTAAACAGTTATTGTGCGATATTTTAAAGTTAAATAAATATAGATTAAAGGTAAAATCAATGCGTTTAAAAATGCACGTAAAATAATATAAACAAACAAATTGTTATTAAACCCTTGAATCATATTTGAGATGGCTGACCAAACTAATAAATTTAGTGAAATAATAATAAGCAGATCAAGCAAAATGAAAATGTTATCTTTCAGAATAACCTTCCATGTTTGTTGAAGAACATCCTTAATTCTTTCTTGATCACTAAAAATAGGTATTAATAACAACATTGTTAGTCCTATGAATGTAGGTATAAATAATATTACTGACCCAATTGCAGCAAATAGGTAAAGAAAACAAGATGCAGCAAGAATTAAACCAATATTCTTTATAAAATAATTAAACAACTCACCGATATTATAGGAATTATCATTCATATCCCTCCAAGTCAAAAGAAAAAAAGGAGGAAAGATGAGCGTAAAGTTCAAAAGGATTAAGAATAATGCATACATATTTGAATATTGAATGTGATCATTTTGGTACAAGTAAGTTATAACAAAAAACAAAAAAATTGTTACAGGAAAAATAAGGAACACGGAAAGAATAATAATGTTAAAGATATTACGGTTATAGATATCAAGAACATCCCTAAGCATCTACACTCTCATTCCTTTTCCTCTGAATTTGCAAAACTATATAAGTGGTAATTAATGATGTTAAGGTGCTAAAAACTAGACTTTTATTTACGGCTTCTGGATTTGTGAGTATCTCGACTCCCATGAACCTACTTGCAAACCAAAAGTTTATTAGAGATAAAGTGATCGCGCCAATAAAACTTGCAAAGTATGGTGTAGCCCTATTCCATTTCGGAGATAAAACACCTAATGAAACATATGATGCTATGAACATCAAGACTACTGCTATTGTTATACTTAATGAATTAACCATTCCTATAACCAAAGAAATGATGATAGTCAATAATAAGGAAACACCCATTGCCTGTAATAATCCTTTTAAATTAAACATGAAGAACCCCCAACTTTTTACTTTTGCTTCTTCTTTTCAGGATCAATTAATAGTGCCCCAGAAATAAATGATAATAACATGCCGCATAGATAAGTGAATATTCCTACAGCGACAGCACTTGGATTGTGAGTGGTATAGTTATAACTTACAACTACCTTTCCCAGTCCTATTACTAAAAAGAACATTACAAATATATAGATGCCTAACTTACTTTTTATAGGATTTGATAATCCCACAAATATTGATTTTCCTAACATAATGGAACAAGTAGTAATCCCAATCCACAGTCCAATGCCTATCCACATTAAATAGGAGTTGGACAGTAATCTTATTAGAGGGATGGAGAAGTAATATGAAAAGGAAAGCAACATAACAAAAGAGAGTAAGGAAAAATATCTCTTACTGCGGCGGGAATGAACCCGCCACAATATAATAAATATGATTAATATCATCAAAGACACTATAATGTTTACTACTAGAAGTGTGTATGATTTTTGGGGTACAAAACTGCTTATCATCCCTAAAATAAATATTGAAAAAAAAGTTTTCAATATTTTACTATCTTTGAAGTTAACTGCTTGATCAACCATGAATTAAATTCCCCCAAAATGTTTTAATCCACTCATAAAATTATCGGCGAATTTTTTTGCACCTTTGGAAATTGTGCTTCCAACTTTTTTCGCTCCAGAAACGACACCATCATATCCCTTTTTAACAATGTTTCTTGCAGCATTTTTAATTCTTCGGCCTGTTGGTGTTCCATATATTAAATATGTTGACAATGCCCCGACCCCTAATCCTACGACAGCACCAACAGCTGTCCCAACACCTGGTATAGGAATGAACGATCCGACCATTGCCCCAGAAGCCGCACTTGACAGCATCGTACTAACGGCTGTAGTCCCTGCCCCGATTGCTACATCGGTAGTCAAATCCGCCGCAAAATCGGTAGATGCCAAACCTTTATCCTTTTTGGCACCAAATCCGTAATCATAAACCGAGTTAAAAGCCGTAAGTGCTAAGTTGACTGGACCATTAAATTTTTTTGCTACACTGATTTTTCGAAAATCTTTTGAAAAAATATTAAATCCTTCATTTAATGACTTTTTGGTCGACTGCATAATATTTTTAAAAGAAGAACCATTCAGGTTTTTGCCCTTCATAAATTCATTGTATCTTCCCTCGCCTATCCTTCTTGCATTCGGTCCAAAGTTTGTTTTCTTTCCATCAAAATTGTATTCTTTATACCTCTGATAAAACCAATTTGCCACTTTGTTATCGAGTTTATTCTTTCCATAGACAGCGTAATATGGGGCATCACCTAGCTTTTTAAAATTAAAACCAGCAATTGAAGAACTTACCCCTTGGGCAAATTTATCGACAAAGCCTAATCCATATGATTTAAAATCTTTGAATGCACCTATTACGTGGCCCATGAACCCTCGATCTCCGTTGGCTGATTTAATAAACAAACTATATGTCGGAGAGGATGGTTCACTATTATTTGCTGCATCACTGCCGCCTTTTCCTGAAATGTTTGAACCTGAGGCAGCATTTTTGCCCGAAGGGTTCTTTCCTCCCTCAACGGAATTACCGCCATTTAAATCATTCCCCGAATTTGATTTTCCACCTTGGATGTTTGATCCAGGGGCAGTGTTTTTACCACCATTAATGCCTTTTCCGTTCTGGTTTGTCTGGCCGCCGTTGATGCTTTTTCCATCTTGACTACCTTTTCCTCCGTTCAATCCCTTTCCTTCCTGAATCGCAGCTCCTCCTGTTATAGGATCTCCGCTTGTGATATCAGGAAAGATGAAATTGATATTTGAAGGCGTCGGCGGTGCATTTGGAATGATGAATATTCCAGTATTTGATAATGGATTCTTTTGAATAATGGGCTTTCCTGATGGCGTCATTGAATCAGTTTCGTAGCTTTTACCACCTTTGATGGCCGTTCCAGGTTGTATGACGTCTCCTGGAACAATGAATTGACCACCTGTTATCGGCTTCCCCGGCGTGTAAGTCTTTCCTGGGGTGATGGGTTTACCGGGCTTAATAAACGCAGCTGATGCAATGACCGGAAATGATGTCCAAAAGAGAAGGATGCAGATCAATGACAGGCACACCAGCTTATTTAACCGTTCCATTGGTACACCCCGATTCTATTGTTTATTTTTTTGATATTTGTCTTCGAGTTCTTTTATTGCTTCTGCATAATTCTTGTCGTTCATGCTTTTTAATTGTTCGTTGAACTTTTGAATTTCATCTCTTATCCACTGATGATATTCCCGATTTTTATCCTTTAAATATAGTAATGATTCACTCGACATTTTTTTATCTTCTTTCAGCATTGAAAGAATAATTCCTATTCTGGTCCCTTCATTTACAGCTTTCATTTCTTCTTCTGTGGTATAGCTGAATATATCTAAATTATTTTGCATGTGTTTGAGATCAATTTTCTGCGTGTTGTGTTTCTTCCAATCTTCCCACCGCTTTGCCAGATCATTAATTCTTTCAAACTCTTTTTGCAATTCATTTTCATCAGAAACTGTTTGATAAATTCCTTCAGTAGTATTCGCGATTTGTTGAAGCTGATTTTCACCCTTGCTGTCAACATCAAATCCAATCACATTAATAATGGGCGAAATATTTGAATCATAGAGTTGTTTCGCTGCTTTTATCGGATCATCATCACAAGTCGAAATCCCATCGCTGACAAGGTATACAATATTAGTGTTTTTATTTCCTTCGTAGTTAGTAAGGTCTTTTTGGGCTTGATTAAGTGCTAATGCTATCGGTGTCCAACCTGTTGGTTTAATCTTCCCTAATGCAGATTGAAATTGATTAGAGTCAAATGCTGATATGGGGTACATAACGTCACTGCTATTGCAGGATAACTGTTTATCTGAATCGGAATTGCTGCCTTTGTTGCCATAAACTCGGATTCCAACTTTAGCCCCTTTAGGTAGTTCTTTCACAAAGTTCATAATGGTCGATTTAGCCGTATCCATTTTTGAAGTCCCGTTAATTTTTTGTGCCATACTTCCAGAAGCATCTAAAATAATCTCTACATTTAAGTTGTCTTTAAATTGATATCGCGGGTCTTCTATCTCAGGACTGCCTATAGCTTCAAACTTTAATCTCTTTATTGCTTCTTCTGGTCCTTTATAATCTTGTTGGACCATTTTTAGCAGTTCATTATAAAACTGATCAAGTTTATTATGTGATGGATTGTCTTTTATGTCTGGTAATTTCGAGAAAGTGTTTACAACTTTTTCAGACTCATTCAATTTAGGGTCAATGTCAGCATGTTCACCCATCTTTAAACTTGCAAGTTCTGTATATGTGCTGGGTAAAGGCTGTGCATTTACCTCTCCATCTCCACTTGAAGGTGTGGAATTTTGGTCATCTGTTGGGTTACTTTTGTTCGTTTCACTCGTTTTCTGCGAATTATGCTGCTCATTTTTAGAATCATTCTTACTATCGCAGGCACCTAGTGCCAACAGCAATATTATTGTCACTGATAACATTCTTGTTGCGATCTTCACACATTCCCCTCCTCAACTAAACAAAAGAAATAAACATTAATCCCCAACCATTGTTGAAATTTTTGATATGATTTTGGTTATTATTTGACCAATTGATTCTTTACCATTACTTACAGCAGTCGAGATTATCCCCAATAATAGAATTAACAATGCAGCCAGTCCCAACCATTCTAGAGACTGTGCTCCTTTTTCGTTTTTCACAGGTGAAGTAAATTTTACATACAGTTCGATTAATTTGTTTTTCATGTTTTTACTCTCCTTATAGTTATTATTTTATGAAAATATATATCTACTTGAATAAATCAAGTAAACTCCTATTTTGGTTAAACATGTTAATGATCATTAAGCCACCAATTAATATAAGTGCGGATGGCATGACCAAAAAGGTCGTGATCAAGGTAACCTTTGGGGAGGCCTTGGCAGCTTTTTCTTTGATTTTTTCCTTCTTGATTTTCCGCATTTCTTCTGCTTGCTGTTTAAATGTATTTGAAATCGGGACTCCCAGTCGTTCACCTTGAATCAATGATTTGATGAGTATTTGAAACTCTTTGCTATCATTGCGTTTTAACAGAGTCCGATATGCTTCTGCACGAGGAACACCTACATCAATTTCTTGAATGAAGCGGCCAAACTCTTCTTTGATGGGCCCTGAAAAATATGGGACGATGTCCCGCAGCGCCTGGTCAAGTCCAACGCCCGCTTGCAGCGTAACACTCATCGTATCGAGAAAATCCGGTAGTTCATAGGAAATTTCCTCTTGCCTTTTTTTGGCCTTGCCCCTCAACCAGAAAATAGTTCCCGCAAAGCCCAACATAGGATAAATAATGACCGCTATCTGCGAGAATGGTAATCTCAGTATTAAACAGATCCCGCCGATGATGGCACCAATGACAAGCAAGAACATTTTTAACCCTTGAAACCTTTCAACTGTCAATTGATACGGGTAGCCTGCCTGGGTCAGCAGCTTCTTCACATCATCATCTTCACTGAAGAAGTTGATTCGCTGTCCTAGCGCTGAAAAGTCATCTGCGTATTGAAACATCTTCGAGATAAATTTTTCTTTTCGAGTCGCTTTTTTCTCAAAAGCATTATATATAAAAACTTTTTCCTCCATATCGGCTTTCAGCTCTTTTTTATTAATGAAAAAAAGATAATAGCTCCTAAGTGCAAGCCCTAAAAAAGCCAATGATAAAACGATAAAAATGACAATTAATCCGTCCACTTCATCACACCCTTATATTTGTCACTTTACGAACTAGAACGAATGTTAATACAATTCCCACTAAAAAAAGAATGAGGAGAATGATGCCTATTCCAGAGAATAAAGGGTCTAAAAAGCCGTCAATAATGTTATTCATCATTAGTACTAAGAAGATTGGAATGATTGGAACCATATAAGATACGTAGCGCTGCTCCGCTGTCATTGTTTTGATTTCCTGCTGCAAGACTTGCCTCTCCTCGAGGGTCTGGCTCATTTCATCGAGAACCGAAAAGAGATTTCCCCCAGCTTTTTTTTGAATCAACAACGTCGCTGTAAAAAGTTGGAATTCCCTTATGTCGATTCTTTTTTCCATTGACTTAAGGGCTGTGGAAAAATCGATGCCGAGAGATAGCTCGCTGGACAAGCGCTTAAATTCCCCGCCTGCAGGCTGGCTGATTTCTTGTGCCACTAGATGGATACCCTGATTCAAGGTCATCCCCGAACGTGTTGCGTTGGCCAGGACCCTGCAAATTTCCGGCAATTGCTCAGCGATTTTCTGCTTCATAAGGTTCTTTCTCAATAAAAATACTAATCTCCTCGCTCCCTCCAATACCAATCCGGCAACCAGCAAATTGATCGGGAACCGAATACTAAAAAAGTTTTGGAGGAGGATCATGACGCCCATATAAGATACAATCAATGCGCCAATATACTCGGAAGGTGTAAAAGGAATATTCGCCCGTGATAGCTTTTCTGCAATGGGCTTAGCTGTATCAGTGCAATCAAATCGATCACCCAAAATCACGATGAAGCTTCTTCGTTTGGAACCATCATCATAGAATTCTGTAACCTTCTTCTTTCTATCTCTTTTCTCTTTTCGGTAATCGAGGAAATAATAAAGTGAAACAAGATACAACAGGACCGCTGCAGTGGTTACAGCTGCTATAGTCATCGGTAGACCTCCTCTTGAACGTCCCTAAATGCCGATTCTGGAAAATCGATGCCAAATACCCTTAATCTCTCTAAACACTGTGGGACATATCCAGTAGGTGTGAAATATCCGAGTATCTCGCCTTTTTCATTTATGCCGGTTCGTTTAAACTGAAAGATTTCTTTTATCTCATGGGTTCCATCCCCATTCTTCCTTACTTCAGAAATGGAGACGATCTTTCTCGTTCCATCAGTTAATCGTGTGGCTTGAATGACGATGTCGAGCGCTCCGACGATATATTCCCGAATAATGTGGCTCGGCAGGTCCATTCCTGCCATGATCACCATCGCTTCCACCCTTCGCAGCGCGTCATCCGGAGAGTTGGCATGGACGGTGGTGATGGAACCCTCATGGCCGGTATTCATTGCCTGCAGCATGTCAAATGCTTCCCCGCTTCGAACCTCACCGACAATGATTCGATCAGGACGCATCCGCAAGGCGTTTTTCACCAGGCTTCTAATGGAAATTTCACCTTTTCCTTCAACGTTTGCTGGCCTCGCTTCCATTCCAACGACATTCGGTCGATCCAGCCTAAGCTCCGCTGAGTCTTCAATCGTGATGACCCTTTCCCCGAACGGAATGGAGGCTGCGATCACATTAAGCAAGGTCGTTTTACCAGAACCCGTTCCGCCTGAAATGAGTGTATTCATCTTGGCTTTGACGACCCCCTCCATGAATGTTGCCATCACGGAATTCAATGAATTGAAGTTTAGGAGGTCTTCCACTTGGAACGGCTCCGAACGGAATTTTCGGATCGAAACCAAAGTACCATTTAAACTGATTGGGGATATGACTGCATTCACACGGCTTCCGTCTGGCAGTCTGGCATCGACCATCGGCGAGCTTTCATCAATCCGTCTTCCAAGCGGCGCCACTATCCGGTCGACAATATGTCTTACGTGATCGTCATCCCGGAATTTCACATCCGACAGGACCAGCTTTCCTAAACGTTCCACGTATACTTCTTGATAGCCATTTATAAGGATTTCAGTAATGGAAGCGTCATTGATCAATGGCTCAAGTGGACCAAAACCGACCGATTCATCCAATATTCTTGTTATTAACAGCTCTTTATCATTCCGGGAAATGATCACTTTCTCTTCTGACATGAATTGTGATACGAGTTGTTCAATCTTCAACCTCATTTCCCCCTGTGAAAGCTGGGTGAGTGCTTCAAGATTCGTATCACGCAAGAGCCTCGCTTTATAATGTTCTACAAGGTCGTCTACCAAATGATTTTCGTAATGATAGGATGTTGACTTTTTCTGTACGAACTTTTCTTTTCGCTTTTCGAATAGAGACGACATGTTCTAAACCTCCTATTTCAAGACAGACAACGCGAATTTATGAATATCTTTCGCAAATGGGATCAGTTTCCTTTCCTTTGAAATCTTTCTGACTGGCTCACCTTTGTTCACAAAGGGCTGCAGTCCTTTAATGTCCCTTCTGATGGAAGCGGCAATCGGAAACCTTAAAATATTTTTGATATCTTTTTGCTGAACTTCGTTTTCTTTTCCGGTTTGGTTAAAAACAATCTCCATCCTCGACGCAATTTCAATTCCCAATCTTACTGATAGCTCCTCATATTGTTTCAAGACCTTTAACTCTGGGGTGCCTGGAGTTAAGACGTAGAAAATCTTGTCGGATTCTTCGAGAGCTGTCACGACCTGATTATTGATTGAAGAAGGAAGGTCAAGAATGACATAGTCAAACGATCTTCTGCACGTTCTTAATAATTTGGCGACAAACTCTTCGTTCAATGTTTCCCCGACCTCTGCGTCACAAGGGCTGATCAAGATTTCCATCTTTGAATGACTCTCTGTATTGGATACATTTCGAATGTGATTTTCGTTTAATTCACTGATAACGGGTGTCAAGTCGGCAATTGAACGATTGGAATCAATCGATAATAGTGTCTCGATGCCGCCGAATTGGAAATTCAAATCGATCAAGATCACTTCCGCAGTGGACTCCAGCTTCAATGTTTGAGCAAAAGCTGAAGAGATGATCGACTTTCCCGTTCCCCCATTCCCGCTGTAAAAGGAAAAGATTTGTCCTCTTCCTCTTCCGAAGCCCATCTTCGAAGGTTCGTCCTGGGAATGTTTTTTTAATGAATAATTTTTGGTGATGGTCGGGAATCTACTAAGAAATAATGACAGTTCATCAGGGAAGATGAAAAAATCCTCTGCCCCTGCCTTCGTAATGTTTCTAAGCAATGTGACATCAGACGTATTCGCTAAGAATATGACATAGCATGAAGGATTGACCGACTTGATATATTGAATCAATTCAACAGCCGTATCATTTTCAGGTTGGATAAAAATGATGATATCCCTCGTTTGCCGATTGACTTCCCTCACGACATCTTCCGGGGGGATGACCCCAATATTTGATTCATCTGTATCAAGAGAATTTAATATTTGATTATGAGTAGCTTCATCGCTGCTCACCAATAAAATATCTAATTTCGATTCCATCGTATGCTCTCCTCAAATGGGTTCATTTTATTTTAAGGTTTCTTTGATTTGGATTTGTTTGTCGTTGTGGCTGGAGCCGGTTTTTTCGTTTCCGTTTTTCCGGCCGGCTGTTTCTCTGAATCCTTTTGATCACCATTGGCATCTGTGGTAATTTCACTGCTTTCATCAACAGCCGCTTGTTCAGTTCCTGCTTCCTCTTTACCAACATTCGCTTTCAGGATCCGGATTTTGTCTGCATAATTTTCCATGTGGATTAACTTTGGAGCATCCTCTGCACTGACCTCGACAGCTATTCCTGCAAAGTTCTTGCCTTTTCCTTGTGCCCAGTCTACTGGGACATCCCGTAAAAAGTATTTTGTTGTTTTCTTTCCGTTATCATCTACCGAAACAACGATATCCACCCGGTCGAGCGCTTTGATTTCTTGGTCGAATTGGATTTTGTCAGACATCTGAATGGCAACCAATCTATTATTCTCATTTCTTAAATTCGAAATCGGCTTCAGCATATTCTGGGTGATGATCTCCCCTTCTGATAATGAAACGACTGAAACCTTGCCTGCCAAATCACCTTTGTCGGTTATATAAGAATTCTCTACAACAAAACGATTCGGGATTTCCATGACACCAATCTGGCTTTCTGTAATAGGTGTCCTTGGGGGAATATCGTCTTTTGCAATGTAGATCTTCGTCATCCCCCCGAGTTCAGAATTCAGGGATTTCACTTTGTCCAACACTAAATAACCTGCTGCAGCTGCTAAAATAAATGCTAATAGTAAAAAGATGGCTGCTCTTCGCTTCGACTCTAACATTCCTTGACCTCTCTTCCGTTGACTTGGCTTTCTTATCGATACGTATATGGCTGAACGAGGTTCCCAAATGTGTCCAAAATGGTAATTTTGTAGCATAAATAGGAAAATCGTTCCTTTCATTTCCTTTAAATACCACCTGTTCCTAAAAAAGAAACATAGGAATTCAAAATATTGTCATAAACATCCTTATATGTATTTATCACCTGTTCACAATTTGGTCAAATACAGGAAAGTGCTGTCGAAATCTGTCTGTTATTTTTTTACTATTTTTACTTTGGTTTTAAAATAATTATCAGGATAAAAGAAGTAGGGATTGAATAGAAATAATGGGGACATTTGGATTATAAGTTCAAAAAACGATGGAAATAAAACGCTTTATGTTACAATTGTTAAAATTCATAGGTCTATAGCATCTATTTATTCGACAAATGCTTCATCAAGTTTTCTTCGCCAAATAATTCCTGTTCATTCAAATGGTTCGATAGGTACATGAACATATCAAAAATGAGATTGGAACGAACATAATCACCCCACTCTAAGGACTAACCATATAGGACTGAAAGAATGATTTGTTCATACACCGCTGTTGATTCCGCGCAAGACTTCGCCTAATTAGAAAAAACCACTTCCTCAATTTAGAAGTGGTTTTCTATATTTCAGCTCCCTTTCATTTAAGAGAGTCATAAAAGCTTCTTCAATTCACGCTTCGCATTCATACACGCAGAAAGTTCCATATCGATTCGATTATATTCCTCTGTATCTTTTACCAAGTAGCTAATTTTGCCCAGAAGTTCCGTCATTTTTGTTTCCACCAGGGCAAGCTCCTCGAGGACATTTCGTTCTTCTTGTGAATGCACGTTCTTTTTTCGTTCCTCGTATTCCTTCAACCCTATTTCATAAGGATGAATCCTTCCATTTTCAATGACCAGTAATTTCGTACACAACTTCTCGATCAAATATCGGTCATGCGATACGATGATCAGGGTGCCGGTAAACGTACTGAGCGTTCTCTCCAGCTCTTCCCTGCTCGGCAAATCCAGATGGTTGGTCGGCTCATCTAAAATCAACAAGTCATATTCCATTAGGATCATCTGAATGAGCTTGATCCGCGTCCGCTCCCCAAGACTTAACTGCGAAATGGGCTTCGCCAGGATTTCCTGCCCGATCCCCATAGTCGAAATGAGGGTTCTGGCTTTCGTCTGCAGATTCTTCTCCGTTAGATCTAAATATTCTAACGGTGTCTTTTCGCTTGGCAGGTCGCTGACATCCTGCGATAGGTAAGCACATTTCGTAGATTCACTGATCCACAGATCGCCGCTAGTAAGGGGCTCTTTCTCAAGCAGTATATTGATAAATGTCGTTTTGCCTGCTCCATTAGATCCAAGCAAGCCGATTCTTTCCCCATGCTTTATATAAAAGCTGCTTTTATCAAACAGCACGCGGCTGTCGAACTGTTTTTTGATTCCTTTTGCTTCGAGGATCCGTTTTCCCCGCTTTATGTCTGATTCAAATTGAAACGTAACAGATTTCTCTTCTTTCGGCTTTTTCACTTCGTTCTTCGATAATTCAAGATTCAGCCGTTTCATCTTAGACTTTACCTGATTGTCCGTTTTCTTTGCCTTGGCCCGCTCGAATTCACGCAGCCCCATCTGGCGGTTTTCCGAATTTGATCCTCCCTTCCCCGCTTGGCGATGGGCCTTCGCAGACCATTCTTTTAAGTTGGTCATCTGCTTTTCAATCATCTCTACTTTCCGCTGCTGCTTTTCATAATCCCGTTTATGCTGTTCGTACCTTATTTGCTTCTCCTGGCGATAACCCGAGTAATTCCCCTCGTATACCGTGAGCACTCCATCTTCCAGCTCAAATATTTTCGATACGGTTTCGTCTAAAAAATAGCGGTCATGAGAAATGATAATGGCTGCCCCCGAGTAGCTTCTCATCTCATCGATCAGCCAGCCCACCCCCTGCATATCCAAGTGGTTGGTCGGTTCATCCAAGATTAAGAACTCCGGAGAATTCGCCCAAATTTTCGCAAGGGACAACTTCAGCTTTTCTCCCCCGCTTAAATGCGGGAACTCCTCTTCATCCAATCGATCTTTAGGCAGGCCAAGCAGCTTGCTGGTCTCCAATAACTTCTCCCCATCATTCAACAGTTCAGAATCAAGCGACAATGAATAATCCGTCGACTGCGGCAAGTAGCCGATTTTCAAGTTCGCAGGCGACATCGTCACAGATCCTTTTTCAGGCTTCATCATGTCCATAATGATTTTCACAAACGTCGACTTCCCAGCACCATTCCAGCCGACGAGGCCGATCTTCTCCCCTTTTCGTATATCAAATTGAACATCCCGCAGGATTTCCCGTTCTCCAAAACTTTTCTGCAATCCTTTTCCTTGTATGACCATTGTCATAGCAATCACCTCTATTTACGTTCTTTTTGAGAGGTTTTTTTCAAAATAAAATAAGCCTCTCCAAGAACCCTGGAGAGGCTAGTATCTATATCCATCACAAATAAACATGCAAACGTTTAATTCCATACAAATACAGGCACAAAAAGAGCTCTGTGTGTATTTGTAAGGTAAACGGCAAAGGCTCGTATGGACAGACTAATCCTATTTCTCCAGGTTCTCATTTTCAAATTCATATGAGTGTTATCCCTTCTAAAAATAAGATTAATTCCACATTCGCTCAGTACCATTCCTTTTCTAGATTTCCACTTTCATCATTAGTATATTTTTACATGGATGCGATTGTCAATCATTTTTCGTTTTGAAACATGGGAACTGCTCCCCTACACCATTCCCGAGATCTTTGAAAATCCAAGAAATTTTATGAAAAGCTCAACTATCCGCAGCTGCAGAGGAAGCAGCTGCCTGGTCAGCCTTCACACAATCAATCGCGACAACCAGGGCAATCAGGATAGTTTCCATCTCTTCTTTGAATATTTGGACCTTATAGCTGTCGCCCCACGTGAACCACTCCTTGCTCACTTGGCCGATTACTTCACCATGCTGCAAGACTCGAAAATCCTTGTTCAGCCAGTTTCCCAAATACTAAAAAGTTTTCAAGCTTATAAAAGAATGAGGACTTATTTAACACTTATATATAAGAAAAAGCCGGCTTTTTCCCTTGAAACGGAATTAAAGCCGGCTTTTCAACTTCTACTCTTAGAAATTTTCAACCTATATTTCTTTCGATGATAATGGGAGGAACAGTTTGACTCCTCGTTTATTGAAAGGAAGGAATTTCATATCCCCGATCAGATGACTGCAGTACCCGACCATGCATGCTTCATATACCCCATTCATCATTAAATAGGAATCCAAGTGGCGCGCGACAATACTAAAGTAAATCACCCCGAGGACGGAGTGCGTATATGTTCGATGCGAAACGAGCGAAGCCCCTAGTATGTAGATACCTAAGAGCCACAGCCATGTTTCGTTCAGCTGCCAGCCGCATGCGATCACACCGATGCCGGTGATGGTCAGCATCCTCCTCTGGGTGATGAAGCTACTTAACGCCATCATCGCCGCTCCATATCCGACGCCGAGCCAGCGCTCAGTTCCCACTCCTTGCAGGTAGCTGTACAACATCATCAAGAAGCCGATGATTTGGGCGACGGCCCGGATCATTTTCGGTGAAAAGGTTACTTTATTAGAAAGCTTGCCGTCAACGTCCAAGTCAGGCATCAATCCTGCTACACCGCCGATTCCGACAAGTGCTGCCGTCGTGCCTGGAGTGGATCCAAATGAATTGGCCACAATGAATCCCGTTGCTGCTCCCACTGTCATATGTGCTGTACCGTTCAATTGTGTCCTCCTTCGTTGATGTCCAGATTTATGTAGGGTTTCCAGACTTTTATGATAGACGTTTTGACTCGATTTGAACATGGGAAAGTGGGATTATTTCTTTTTTCTCTTTGGTTGCCACAAATAGAGTATGGTTGATTTCCGCTGCGGGGTCTCACCTGTCCCGCTATTCCCTCCGGAGTCTCGAACCTGCCACTCCTTTTAGAAAACAGCCATACAAAAACACAAAAAACTGCCTCCTTAAGGAAGCAGTTTTATTACCAAAGTTAGAGCAACTTGTTCTTTTTTATTGAATTTGATTCTTTTGTTTAAATGAAAAGATTTCTTCGACCGCTTTCTTGTAGCCTCCCGCATGTTGCAGGGAGGCACCGACTTTCCGGCTGTTCTCCTCATAAGCTGGATTCGCCAAGACACGCTCGGCAGCACTTTTCAGTTTTTCAGCATCGAGGTGCTCCGGGTCCAGGGCAAATCCTGCCTCTAATTCCTCGATTCGCTTGGCAATCAGCGGCTGGTCGGCGCCTGCCGGAATGACGATCATAGGGACACCGAAGTACAGCCCTTCACTGGAACTGTTCATCCCGCCGTGGGTAATGAAGAGATCCACTTGCTGCAATACATCCAATTGCGGAACATAATTGTAAACATTGAAGTTTTCTGGGATATCGCCTAACTGACTGATATCTGTCTTCTTCCCTACCGACATCAGGATGGTTGCGTCGCTTTCTTTAAATGCTTCAAAACACGTCTGATAAAACTCCGGCTGCTCATTAAATACAGTCCCCATCGAAATGTAGATCAGCGGGCTTTTTGAATTATCTTCAAAGGATAAAGGCTCCACATCTTTTCGCTTGTTGACTGAAGGACCGACGAATTTATACGTGTGATCAAAATGATCGGCATAAGGCTGATATAACTTTGACGTATACACCAGCGTCATGTCGCCCGGATGGTACATGATTTCAGTAAAGCCTTGGACAGGGAAATCGTACTGTTCGTTCCATTTGCCAAGTATATCTTTTATTTCTTCATCATCCGGAATGTCCATTTTCATTTTTTCACGATCGACCGTAAAACTCGAGAAAATCTCCTGATTCAAAGCGAAAGTCGTGCAGGAAGAAATCTTCGGCAATTGAAGCTGATCGGCGATGATTTTTCCCGCCGCAAAGTTTGTATCATAAATGACATAGTCGTATTCTTCAGCCTTCACCTCTGGAAGGACTTCCTCAATGACACGGTCCATCCCTTTTATGAGCGGCTGGGCAATCTCTCCACCCTTGCGAGGTTTGCCTTTCTCCATACGTGGAAGGAAGTTTTCATAGGCACGAAATTCCGCGCCAGCCTTTTCAATTTTATTTTGATAATCTTCGATACAGTAGTAAACGACGTGCTCCCCTTGTTGAATCAGTTCCTCAACAAGCGCAATCGTCGGATTGACATGGCCTTCACCAGGAAAATTAAACATAAGGACATTACCCATTCATACAATCTCCTTTACCGCTTTTTAGTAACACGTGAAGCGTACCATTCACTTTTTACGGCAGTAAAGGAAAGCGGACCGGATAAACGAAAGTTGATTCCTTTGACCCGCGTCGATGGTTGGCAGTGAGAGGAATTTGTAGAGGAAAAAGCTTATTTAACTGACTTAAGCAGGATCGCTAAAAGAAATTAACATAATGTGATTACTTATTAGTATAATAAATGAACAAAGATGCAAGCTTGATTCTGTTTATCTGGGGGGAGATAAGTTTGGACCTATTTTTGTTTCTTTCAGTAATTGTTGGTATGACTTTCATTTTTTTATATTTTGTCATCAATTATGACCTAAAGAAAAGAAAATTAGAGCTAGAAGATAAGAAACTAGAGTTGGAAATGAAAAAGCTACAACTCAACAAAGAAAGTCAAGAACAAGGGGACGAAAAGCGTTAAAAGGACAGCCCTTATATATAAGGAAATTTGGGAAATGGGGACAGGTTTACTATCCCATTTCATTGATATGCAGCAGCAATTCTCGTGTTTTCACCATAGCAGAAAAAGCCTTACATCCTCTTGTGATGTAAGGCTTTTTCTGATTTCTAATTAACTCCTTGCCGATATTGGTATCATAAACAACAAAAATCCTCCCCTCTTGATCATCATGCAGAGGGGAGGATTTATAGAGAAAAGATGATTATTGATAAAGTTTTCTACCTGGTTTTAAATGGATGGAACCTTTGTTGACTAAGACAAAGTAGGATAAAAAGGCCATGAAGCTGGCTGAAGACATCACAATTCCCATTGGTATGGCTGTATATTCTCCTGCAATCCCGACTAATGGGGATGTCAATGAGCCTAGTAGAAATGGCAGCACACCCAATAACGCTGAAGCACTTCCGGCCATATGCCCCTTGGTTTCCATTGCCAATGAAAAGGAAGATGTCCCGATAATGCTAATCGACATGACAACAAAGAAAATAGGGACCGCAACCGCTATTAACGGTGCTTTTATGATCAGAGCAAAAAGCAGGAACATCGCGGCTGTATTAGAAAGAAGCAGGCCGATCTTCAAGAACGTTTTCTCAGAAAAAATCGAAAACCGCCCAACAAGTTGTGTACCAATGACTAACCCGATGCCATTGACACCAAAGAGCAAGCTAAAGATCTGAGGTGAAACACCGTATATATTCTGATAAACAAAGGAGATGCCAGATACATAAGCAAAAATGCCGGCCACAGTAAAGGCTTGTGTAAAGGCATATCCTGCAAATTCACGGTCCTTCAGCAAAGAGCCAAAGTTGCCGATGACTTGTTTAAAATTGCTTGGAATCCGTTTTTCGGCAGGCAGCGTCTCCTCCAGTTTCAACGTAACCGACAAAATGAGAATGAGGCCAATACAAGCCAGGGCAATGAAAACACCTTTCCAATTGGCAAACGTAAGAATAAGGCCACCCGAGATCGGTGCGATAATGGGACCAAGATTTCCGATCAGCATTAACGATGCAAAAAACTTCGTGAGTTCCCTTCCGCTATAAAGGTCGCGTACCACGGCCCTGGATATAACCAGTCCGCCTGCTGCCGCAAAACCTTGAATAAACCGCGACACAATCAATGTATAAATATTTGGTGCCGCCGCACATGTCAATGAAGAGAGTAAATACAAGCTAAGAAAAATAATGAGCGGCTTTCGACGGCCTGTTATATCACTCAACGGCCCTATCAGCAATTGCCCGAATCCCAACCCCAGCAAGCAAGTCGTCAAGCTGATTTGCACCAAAGAAGCATGCGTATGAAAATCCTTCACAATCGTTGGAAACGAAGGCAAATAGGTATCTATTGTAAAAGGACCAATAAGCGATAGCGACCCTAGTAACAGAGCAAGCTGCAACCGCTTGGACTTTGATAAAGTATTCAAATCTATATTCCCCCATCTAAGTTGTAATAATTAAATCACGCCTATAAGTGTATAACGTTAAAGAAAAACTTTCACTAAAAATGTTTTGGGACATGGGTGAAAGATGGGGGGTAAAACATGGGGACAGTTCTCGCGTTTCGTTTATTGAAAAAAACAGAACGGTTCCCCTGATTCACACAACAAAAAAATCCCCCGAACCAAAAGGTCCAGAGGGATTTAAAAGGTGTGGGGGCTAATTACATCATGCCGCCCATTCCACCCATTCCGCCCATGCCGCTCATGTCAGGCATGCCGCCGCCTTCTTCAGGAATGTCCGCTACTACTGCTTCAGTAGTCAAGAACATTGCTGCAACAGAAGCTGCGTTTTGAAGTGCAGAACGAGTTACTTTTGTCGGATCCACGATACCGGATTCGATCATGTTTACCCACTCGCCAGTTGCTGCGTTGAAGCCAACTCCGACTTCTTCGCGTTTTAGGCGTTCAACCACGATTGAACCTTCCAGTCCAGCGTTGTGGGAGATTTGGCGGATTGGCTCTTCAAGTGCACGAAGAACGATGTTCACGCCAGTTTTTTCGTCGCCTGCTGTTTCAAGGGAAGCGACTTTGTTGTATACGTTCACAAGGGCAGTACCACCACCGGAAACGATACCTTCTTCTACTGCTGCACGAGTAGAGTTCAAGGCGTCTTCGATGCGGAGTTTGCGCTCTTTCAATTCTGTTTCAGTAGCTGCACCAACTTTGACTACTGCTACACCGCCAGCTAATTTCGCAAGGCGTTCTTGTAGTTTTTCACGGTCGAATTCAGAAGTAGTTTCTTCTAATTGAGCGCGGATTTGGTTGACGCGGGCAGCAATTTTGTCCGTTTGGCCAGAGCCTTCAACAACTGTTGTGTTTTCTTTTGTGACGACAACTTTCGCTGCACGGCCCAATTGGTCGATGCTTGCAGATTTAAGATCCAATCCAAGATCTTCTGTGATGACTTCGCCGCCAGTAAGGATAGCAAGGTCTTCAAGCATCGCTTTACGGCGATCACCGAATCCAGGAGCTTTAACAGCAACTGCATTGAATGTTCCGCGAAGTTTGTTCACTACCAATGTAGCAAGTGCTTCACCTTCAACATCCTCAGCTACAAGCAATAATGGCTTGCCTTGCTGTACAACCTGCTCAAGGACAGGAAGGATTTCTTGAATGTTTGTGATCTTTTTATCTGTGATCAAGATATATGGATTTTCAAGGACAGCTTCCATTTTATCGGAGTCTGTCACCATGTATGGAGAAGCGTAGCCGCGGTCGAACTGCATACCTTCCACTACATCCAACTCAGTTGAGAATCCTTTTGATTCTTCGATAGTGATGACGCCGTCGTTTCCAACGCGCTCCATCGCTTCAGCAATCAATTGGCCGACTTCTTCATCAGCTGAAGAGATCGCCGCAACTTGTGCGATGGACTCTTTGCCTTCGATTGGTTTAGAGATGGCTTTAAGCTCTTCGATCGCAACTTGAACAGCTTTTTCGATCCCTTTGCGAAGACCTACAGGGTTTGCACCAGCTGTCACGTTTTTAAGACCTTCACGGATCATCGCTTGTGCAAGAACCGTTGCAGTCGTAGTACCGTCACCGGCTACATCGTTTGTTTTGCTTGCTACTTCAGCAACAAGCTTCGCACCCATGTTTTCGAATGCATCTTCAAGTTCGATTTCTTTCGCGATTGTCACACCATCATTCGTGATCAACGGGGAACCGAATTTTTTCTCAAGCACCACGTTGCGTCCTTTAGGTCCAAGAGTTACTTTTACAGCATCCGCTAATTTATCCACACCGCGAAGCATCGAACGGCGAGCTTCTTCGCTGAATTTAATTTCTTTAGCCATTGTAAAAAAACCTCCTCATTATTTTTGATCTATTTCTTATTTATAATTTGATTACTTGCTTACTACTGCCAAAATATCGCTTTCGCGAAGGATTAAGTATTCAGTGCCTTGGTATTTCACTTCTGTACCAGCATATTTAGAGAAGATAATGCGGTCTTCAACCGTTAATTCAGGAGCTACACGCTCTCCGCTTTCCAGCACACGGCCTGTTCCAACTGCAACAACTTTACCTTCTTGTGGCTTTTCTTTCGCTGAGTCCGGCAGTACGATTCCGCTTGCAGTCTTTTCCTCTGACTCGACTAGCTCAATAATAACGCGATCACCTAGTGGTTTTAACAAGTGAAACAACCTCCTTGAATTCAATATGTAGATTATTTATTAGCACTCTATCTCAATGAGTGCTAACACAATTATTATATTAAATAAATCACTTCATTTTTGCAAGCGAGAACTTGTAAATTTTATAAAAAAATTTCGTCTCTTTATTTTCTCATTTTCATGCGGTTTTTGCACACCCTAATAAAATATGTTGTTTAAGAAAATATATGTACTTTTTCTATTGAAGGGTTCCTATTTGAACCTTAAGATGAATACTAGTAGAATGAAAAATGATTTCTTTTAAAAGTGCTGTTAGCTTTAACTGTGTTTTTATTCAAGGCTTTTTTCTAAAGGATTGTTTATTTAAATGATTGTTGATTTCCGCGGAAGGATGCTCGCTTTCCGAGGGGCGGGCGATGAGCCTCCTCGCTTCGCTGCGGGGTCTCATCCTGCCTGCTGATCCCTCCGGAGTCTCGTACTTTCCGCTCCAATCAACACAATATAATCAGATGTTTTTTAATAAACGTTGCTAACACAACAGTCTTTGGAAGAACAGCCTTTTAACTTGAACGGCTTCATACATTACCTATGAGAGGAAGTTCACGCACTGTGAAAAAAGAGTATGCCTATATTTTAATCACATATATTGTCATGCAATTATCGGGAATCGTTGGTTATCCTATAGTTTATAAAATCGGTACAGCCTTCTTCGATGTCAATGATGCGGCAATGAAATCGCTGGCCAATGCAATCTGGATCGTCGTCAGCTTTACGATCGCTTTAGTGATTGTGCTGCTCATCCTTCGAAAGACAGAAAAGCATACGAAAATGGATCGGGCCGTCCCCCTTTCCACAGGCGCTTCAATCCTATGGGCAATCGGCGGCGTATTCCTCGCCTTCATCGCCCAGTCGATCGCCATTAATATCGAAAGGATGCTCGGGATTCCGATGGGGTCGGAAAATACGAAAAAGATCATATCCATCATTGAAGCGACGCCGATTGTCATTTTGGTGAGCTCGATTTGCGGTCCGATCCTGGAAGAGATCATTTTCCGAAAGATCATTTTCGGCAGCCTGTATGAACGGTTTCCATTTTCCGTTTCCGCACTGATCAGCTCGTTGATTTTCGCTTTGGCCCACTTTGAACCGATTCATATTATTCTTTACACAGCGATGGGCTTTACTTTTGCTTTTCTTTACGTACGGACAAAACGGATCATTGTGCCGATCTTTGCACATGTCACGATGAATACCGTGGTCGTGATCGCGCAATCTGTTTTCAAGGACGATATTGAACGGTTGATGCATGAAGCAGATAAAATGCAAGGATTCATTGGAGGATTTTTTTCATGAGACAGTCACCTATGATGTACGGACTTTTTTATTGCTTATTGGGTGCTTTTTTCACCTTTTTCGCGATACAAAATGTCAATGACCATGGCTGGGGATTTTTCGCCTATGTGTTGATTTTACTGGCGACCTTGGATTTTGGCTCCGGAGTGCGGATGATTTCACTGCATTTCCGCATTAAGAAAAAGAATAGAAAAAAATAGGACTTCCATGGCGGAAGTCCTTTTAATTGGCTAACACGTTCGTCCGTTTCTTTCCGCTGCAGGCACTTGCTTTCCGCGGGGAGGGACGGGAGCCTCCTCGGCTTCGCCTGCGGGGTCTCCCTCTTCCCTCTATTTCCCGCCGGAGTCAAGTGCCTTCCGCTCCAATCCACTGAATAATTTCTTTTAGCAACAAGCATTACGAAAAGGCTATTTTCTTATCACTTTTTTCTAACTGCGGAACGTTCGAGGAAATGACCAATGTAAATATGATCAGTTATTAGCATTTATAACTGTAAACGATCGCTGAGTTGATTTACCTTCATCATGAAGTCAATTTTTTTTAGGCGGTCAACTTTGTATGTAGTTGATTGGAGCGGAGGGCGGCGACTCCAGCGGGAAAAGCGGGACAGTCGAGACCCTGGACTGAGCGTAGCGAGGGAAGCGGCTCGGCCCCGCCCGCGGAAAGCGTCCGCCCGCAGCGGAAATCAACACAAGCAGATTCTCAATAATTTTTCAAAAAACAAAAAGGCTCCCACGACGGAAGCCCTTTTTTTATAACGGATTGCTTTCATGCTCCTGTTCTTCGAGCATTCGTTCTGCTTCCATCGCTTTTCGGTAGCCGATCCGGGAAATCCCGATGCTGATCTCATAAAGGATGAGCAGCGGCACGGTCACCATCATATGCGACGCAAGATCCGGCGGCGTGATGAAGGCTGCGATGACAAGCAGGACAAAATAGGCGTATTTCCGGATACTTGCCAAAAACATTGGCGTCACGATGCCGAGCCTTGTCAGGAAAAGCGTTACGACCGGAAGCTGGAACAAGAATCCGAACGGAATCGTGATTTGAAATAAAAACTGAAAATATTCATTGATCCCAATGACCTGATGGATTTCCAAGTGACCCGAAAGGTTCATCATGAACTTGATCACGTACGGAAATAAAATGAAATAGGAAAACGACAGCCCTGCCAAGAACAAGAGCACGGAGACAGGGATGTAGCTCAACGTCACCTTCCGCTCCCTTTCATAGAGCCCGGGACTGATGAATGCCCATAGCTGAAACAGGATCACCGGGGAAGTAAGTATGATAGCCAGGAAAAAAATCATTTGCATATAGACTTTGAATGGATCCGTAATCCGGAATGCATTCATGGTCAGTGTTGAAGCTTCATCGGCGTGCTGCAGGAATCGTATCAACGGCTGTGAAAGAAAGAAGCTGATAATAACCGCAACGAAGAAGAAAACGACCACGATAATCAGCCGTTTTCTCAATTCACCAATATGCTCGAATATCGTCATGTCATTTTGTTGACTCATTTGCCAATCATCCTATCATTGCTTAGCGTTTTCTTTATTTGGTTCGTCTTCATCGTCGGCTAAGCCTTTTGTTGCGTTCTTGAATTCGCGCAATGTATTTCCAGCAGCTTTACCCAATTCAGGCAACTTCTTCGGGCCAAAAATCAGCAATGCTACAAATACGATCACGATCATGCTACCTACACCTGCCATTGCGCACACCTCCTTATACGATTATCATAACGGAAATTATTTGGAATAGCTATTCTGATTTGTCTCCATCTTGTGACAAATCTGTTTCATCGGTCGGGTAATGCTTAAGGAAATAAACAAGCGACTGAAGTTCTACGGCCAAGTCGATATGATGGACGCGGATGTGGGAAGGAACATTCAATCGAGCCGGCGTGAAATTCAGGATGCCTTTTACATTTGAAACGACAAGCTGGTCTGTGATGCTCTGTGCAACCGGCGCAGGGACAGTCAGAATGGCGACATTCACGCCCGCTTCCTTCAGCTTTTCTTCTAAATCATTCAGATTATAGATGGGCACGTCTCCAATCGATGAGCCAATCTTGTCATCATCGATATCAAACGCCATTTCTATTTTAGTATTGTTATTTTTAAGAAAATTATAGTGTAAAAATGCGGTTCCTAAATTACCTACCCCGATGAGCGCCACTTTCGTCAGCTCATCCTGGTCCAGCGTCTTTCGGAAGAAAGTCAGGAGGTAATTCACATTATACCCATAACCCTTTTTTCCTAACGCCCCGAAATAGGAAAAATCCCTGCGGATCGTGGCTGAGTCCACTTTGACGGCTTCGCTCAACTCAGCGGAAGAAACGCGCTGCTTCCCGGAGGAATGCAAATTTTTCAAAAACCTATAATAAAGCGGCAAACGCTTTGCTGTAGCTTGCGGTATTTTTGTTAGCTCTTGCGTCATAAATTCATCCCCTAAACAATAAGTCCTTAGTTAACCTTCTCTTCTATAATCCGGGCTGGATACCCCACCCGTCTTTTCTATTAAATAGGTTTGTCCGATCTTCATTCCTTTATCGACTGCCTTGCACATATCATATATGGTCAAAGCCGTGACAGATGCTGCTGTTAACGCTTCCATTTCTACTCCTGTGCTTCCCTTCGTTTTGACAGAAACAGAGATCAGGAGCTCGTACGTTTCATCCTTCACATCCCATTCGAACGAAATATCGATTCCTTTCAATGGGATCGGATGGCACATCGGGATGATTTCCCATGTTTTTTTCGCCGCCATGATGCCGGCAACTTGGGCTACGGCCAGGACATCGCCCTTTTTATTTTGATTGTGCCGGATTTGGTCGTAGACAACAGGATTCACCACGATGCTGGAATGTGCAATGGCTGTGCGGACGGTATCCGGTTTCGCGCTGACATCCACCATTTTGGCCCTGCCTTCTTCATTAAAATGCGTAAAGTTACTCATCGATAAACTCCTCTTCGTACATGATACACTATTTTCTTCCCATTGTCTGTTAACTTTGAAAGTCTCTCCTGAAAAATGCCGGAATATTGCCGAAATGGTCCGAAATAGGATACACTTACTCTAGCATTGACCTGAGGTGAAAATAATGATTTTATTGCAAGTTCAACAACTCACAAAATATTTTGGTGCTGAACTTATTTTATCGAATATAAAGCTTGAAGTACAAACTAGAGACCGCATTGCACTCGTTGGCCGAAATGGAGCCGGTAAATCCACGCTTCTTAAGATGATTGCCGGACAGCTCTCCTTCGATTCCGGGGACATCATGAAGCCAAAGGACGTCTCGATCGGTTACTTGGCCCAGAACACAGGACTGGAGTCCAACCTGTCGATTTGGGACGAAATGCTCCTCGTATTCGAAAGTTTGCGTTTGAAAGAAAGAGAACTGCGCAGACTGGAGCAAAGCATGGCCGATCCCCACATTTATGAAAATCAGGAGCGGTATGAAAAGCTTCTAAAGGAATACGACCAGCTCCAGATTGAATTCAAGGATCAAGGCGGCTACCAATATGAAGCGGATATCCGCTCCGTCCTGCACGGCTTGAATTTCGCTTCCTTTGACTATGATACGAAAATATCCACGCTGAGCGGCGGCCAGAAAACGAGGCTCGCACTCGGGAAGCTTCTTTTGACAAAACCTGATATTCTGATTCTCGATGAACCGACCAACCATCTCGACATCGAAACGTTATCATGGCTCGAGCAGTATTTGCAAGGTTATGACGGAGCTGTGCTGATTGTCTCCCATGACCGCTATTTCCTTGATAAAGTCGTGAACCAAGTATATGAAGTTTCTCGAAAAAAAGTAGGTAAATACGTCGGTAATTACAGCGACTATCTTTCATTGAAGGCAGAAGAATATGAACGCGATATGAAGCAGTATGAGAAGCAGCAGGAAGAAGTCGCAAAACTGCAGGATTTCATCCAGCGCAACCTCGCCCGCGCCTCCACGACAAAAAGGGCGCAAAGCAGGCGAAAGAAGCTGGAAAAAATGGACTTGATGGACCGTCCATTGGGAGATGAGAAGTCCGCTACCTTCTCATTTGATATTGAACGGCAAAGCGGCAATGAAGTGCTGCAAATCAACGATGCGTCCATCGGCTATCAAAAAGAGGCCGTCTCCCATCAAGTCGATATGAGAATCACAAAAGGCGAGAGCATCGCGCTTGTCGGACCGAACGGAATCGGCAAATCCACTTTGTTGAAAAGCATCGTTGGGAAGCTTCCGCTGATCGATGGTGAATTGCGGCTTGGGACAAACGTCTCCATCGGCTATTATGACCAGGAGCAAGCTGAACTTTCTTCCAAAAAGACCGTCCTTCAAGAGCTGTGGGATGATTATCCCGGACATACAGAAAAAGAAATCCGGACGGTACTTGGAAACTTTTTGTTTTCCGGAGATGATGTGCTAAAACCGGTCACTGCCTTAAGCGGCGGTGAAAAAGCACGACTTGCACTCGCGAAGCTGATGATGCAGAAAGCCAACTTTCTTATATTGGACGAGCCTACCAACCATCTCGACTTGGACAGCAAGGAAGTGCTCGAGAATTCACTGATCGATTATCCAGGGACGATTCTGTTCGTTTCCCATGACCGCTACTTTATCAATCGGATCGCGACGAAAGTGGTGGAGCTTTCCAAAGATGGCGCCAATGAATATTTGGGCGACTACGATTATTACGTAGAGAAAAAGCAGGAAATGCAGGAACTGGCTGAATGGGATTCAAGAGAAAAGAATGGAAAGACGCCTGAAAAAGAACAAAGCTCAGACAAGTCTGCGTTCTTTAAAGATAAAGAAGCTAAAAAAGTAGAGCGTCAGCGAAAAAGAAGAATCGAAGAGATCGAGCAGAAAATTGAGGAATTGGAACAGACTGTCGCAGAAAATGAAAAGCTTTTATGCGAACCTGATATTTTTCAGGATCACGAAAAGGTATTGAAGTATAATGAAGCCATCCAAGCGGCTAAAAGCGAAATAGAATTATTGATGGAGGAATGGACAGAGCTGGAAGAGCTTCTCCATTCTTGACAGATTTGTGGATGACTGGCCCATGAAATGGCCGGTCATCCTATTTTATTCACACATTATCCCAAACTTATCCACAGTTATATACACATCCCCAATCTATTTTATCGTTGATCCACAGAGTTTTTCCACATTATCCACAAAAATAACTCCATTTATCCACAATTGTACACAAGTAATTTGTTGTTTTGCTCTTGGCTTTTACACATATACTTACAACTTATCTACAAGTTATTCACAGCCTGTGCACAAAAACAAATGTTCTCTTATTGTAAAAAAAACTGCCCCGGCTATTGGGACAGTTGTCTTATTAGTAAGGACTTGCTCTTTTGGCAATGCTCCTTGCCGAGGCATATACGGTTTCTTCCTTTTCCTTTTGTCCGAACAAAAGGGCCACATCCTGTAAAATCGCACTGGCTGTCGGCAGCCCACCGGCTCCCGGTCCTTTCAGAAGTAGATTTCCTAATAGATCCGTTTGGATATTCACAGCATTATCCACATCCTCCACCGCGTATAGTGGGTGTTCACTATCGAGCAGGACCGGCTTCACACTTGCTTTGATGGTTTCTGATTCATCCCTCTCAACAGCAGCGATCAATTTTATTCGTTTATTGACCTCCTGTGCCTTGAGGATATTTTCGATCGTTACTTCATCAATCCCCGTACATTCCGTCTGTTCCCAATCCGGCTGGCCGCCAAATACGAGGTCACTTAAGATCATGATTTTATAAAAGCTGTCCCTTCCCAAAATGTCATTGGAAGGGTCTGCTTCTGCATACCCTTTTTCCTGCGCACGCTGCAGCGTTTCTTCGAATGATGTCTGCTCCTTTCGCATCGTACTTAAAATGAAATTGGAGGTCCCATTCAAGATCCCTTCGATTTTATTGATGCGATTGGCATGCAGTAATCGGCTGATGACGCCGATGACTGGAATACCGCCAGCGACGGCAGCCTCATAGCTGAAGCTCACATCATTCTTTTCACTGATTCGCTTTAGCTCACTTCCTTTATGCGCCACCATTTCTTTATTGGCTGTTACCACGGGGATGCCTTTTTGCAAAAATGCTTTATTGTATGTGAAGGCAGGCTCACAGCCGACGATGGCTTCAATGACCAAATCCAACTGAGGAATCTTCAACAGATCGCTAAAGTTGGAGGTTACGAGGATATCCTGGTCAATCGGCCTGATCTTATGTTCATCTTTTACTAATACACCTTTGATTTCAATGTCTGTTCCCAAAAGCTCCTTTAATTCTTTTCGATGGGTATGGATCGTTTGATAAACTCCCTGGCCCACCGTCCCAAACCCCAATAGGACCGCATTAATCGTCATATAATCCCTCCTTGATGATGGATCCCCATTTCTCAAATTCAACTAAAAAACCATCGTGCCCATATGTTGTATCGACTTCATGGAACGAAGCGGATGGCAGCGCTTCTGCCATTTCCTTCATCATCTCGGGCGGATAAAGAAGGTCGCCCTTGTATCCAATTACAGTCACATCGGCTTTGATATGCTTCAGCACTTCCTTCCACCCGCCTCGTCTTCTTCCGATATCGTGGCTATCCATGGCTTTCAGCAAATATAAATAGCTATTCGCATCAAAGCGTTTAGTCAGCTTTTCGCCTTGATAGTGGAGGTAGCTTTCCACATCAAAGTCTTTTCCGTTATGCGTTGTGCCTTCTTCCTTCTTCACTCTGTTGAATCGATCGTTAAACGATGCCGAGGTCCTGTAGGTAACCATCCCGACCATTCTTGCCGTACTCAGGCCATCACGCGGAGGTTCGCTTGGATCATAATTTCCGCCCTGCCATAAAGGATCATTAATAATTGCCTTCCTGCCAATTGCATTAAAGGCAATACCATAATCGGAGAGAAACGGCGTGACTGCCAGCGGGAACAAATGACGGACAAAATCCGGGTACATGATGCCAAGCTCCAGTACTTGCATACCGCCGAGTGAACCACCGATTGCAGCATGTATTTGATGGATGCCGAGCTCCTTCAATGCGGCGTGATGAACCTTGGCCATATCCCTGATCGTAATGAATGGAAAATCGGTGCGGTATGACTCTTGGGTCCGGGGATCGATGCTCGTCGGCCCTGTCGTTCCGTGGCAACCGCCCAGCACATTCATGCTGATGACCTGCCATTCTTGAAGATCGATTGTCTTTTGTTCACCGATTAAGCCAGACCACCATCCTGGATCGCCCCCTTTTCCTGCAGCATGCTGATTGCCGGTCAACGCATGGCATACAAGGATGACCGGTCGATTTAGGTTTCCCGCACGCTCATAAGCAACTTTAATATCTTCCAGAATGTCTCCGGATTCCAACTGAATTGCTTCCAAGCTGACTTGGCCGCTCTCTACTTCATGATCGAGACTAAATAATTCCATCCTACCCCATCCTTTTGGAACGAGATTCGCAATGCTTTTGCTTTTTCCATTTTCTTTATGGACGGACAGCTTCTTCTTGGACTGTCTTCTGTTGAGCAGCTGCGGTTCCTTTTTTCAACGCCTGATCCAGATCATCGATTAAATCTGCTGCCGTTTCGATGCCGACAGAAAGACGGACTAAATCTTCCGTAACCCCGGTCTTCTTCAGTTCTTCACCTCTTAGCTGAAGGTGTGTGGTGGATGCCGGGTGGATCACAAGTGATTTGGCGTCACCGACATTGGCCAGATGGGACCAGAGTTCAACATGATCAATAAAGGTCCTGCCTGCTTCACGACCGCCTTTAATTCCGAATACGACAATCGATCCGAATCCATCTTTTAAATATTTTTGTGCCAGCTCGTGTGATGGATGGCTTTCCAGACTTGGATGCGAAACCCACTCCACCGACGCATGGCCATCCAAATATTCAGCGATGGTTTGTGCATTTCGATTATGTTCCTTAATTCTTAAATGCAAGGTTTCCAATCCTTGCAGAAGAAGGAAAGCGTTGAAAGGACTCAATGACGATCCAAAATCCCTCAGCAGCTGTACTCTTGCCTTTGTAATATAAGCAGCCTCACCGACATCCTGGGCATAGCGGAGACCATCATAGCTTGGATCAGGCTCGATAAAGCCAGGGAATTTACTGCTGTTCCAATCGAATTTACCGCCATCCACGATCACGCCCCCGATGGAATTCCCATGTCCCCCGATCCATTTTGTAGCTGAATGAACGACGATATCAGCCCCCCACTTTATTGGCTGGCAAACATATGGCGTAGCGAATGTATTATCGACAATGAGCGGGATTCCATTGTCATGGGCAACGGCTGCCACTTTTTCAACATCGAGTACGTTCAAGCTTGGATTTCCGATAATCTCGGCGAAAACGGCCTTCGTTTTATCCGTAATGGCAGTGCGGAAGTTTTCTGGATCCTGCGCATCGACAAATTTCACATTGATGCCGTATTTCGGAAGCGTCACGGCAAATAAATTGTAAGTCCCTCCATAGAGGTTGGTCGCAGCGACGATTTCATCCCCTGCGCCAGCAAGGTTCAAGATGGATAAAGTAATGGCTGCCATCCCAGAGGATACTGCCAGTGCACCCAGGCCGCCTTCGAGAAGTGCTATGCGCTTTTCGAAAACATCTGTCGTTGGATTCATGATGCGGGTATAAATATTGCCGGGTTGTTGAAGGGAAAAGAGCTGCTGTGCATGATGGGTATCTTCAAAAACATAAGAGCTGGTTTGATAAATCGGAACCGCCCTTGAACCTGTTGTCGGATCTGGTTCCTGGCCGCCGTGCAAAAGTAACGTTTCTAAACCCAATTCTTTCGATTCATTGCTCATGAAAATTCCTCCTCTAATTTATTCAAATAAAAAAACCCTCTTCGATAAGAAGAGGGTCATTATATGTACATGCTACCTCCTCTTATCTTTCAGGAATACACCTGCAGGAATTAGCACCTTTTCAAACCAATGAACGGTCTGAAGGTTGCCGAGGTATCATAGGGCCAGCCCCTCCACCTCTCTGGATAAGAGATATTGCTATTCAGTTTTCGTTTCGTTATCAAACACAATAACAAGGCGAATTGAAAAAGTCAACGATTTTTTTAATAATTATGAATCGTTTAATATTTATCCTATTGTATGACCAGCTAGTGAAATTGATGCAAAAAAAATTTATAAATGGTGACTGCAGGGAATAGTTGACGGGGCTGGCGAACTTGTATTGATTGTGGAATAAGAAATATTAATCAAATTGCATTTTTGCGCGATATTTTGGTTTTTTGCGTTTAACCTTGGGGTTTTTGCGTTCAACTTTCGTTTTTTGCGCCTAAATCCATTTATTTGCGTCTTCTTCCATTTTTTTGCGCAAATGACCAACGGAGCTTTAACCCAAAAATGTCCGAGCAAATATAAAAGCTCCCTTTCCAATGCGGAAAAAGAGCTCTAATTTTACTACATCGATTCTATATCCAGGCCAGGATTGGCATTCATGGCATAATTGCTGCGCTTTCCTTTTTGATAAAGGACCGTTCCTGCAGCCCCGATCATCGCTGCGTTATCCGTACATAAAGAAAGCGGCGGGATGATCAACTCCATCTCTTCGAAGGAGGCAAATGCCTTCTCCAATTCCCGTCTTAACCCTTTATTGGCTGCAACGCCGCCTGCCAGGAGGACCTGTTTCACCTGATACTCTTCTGCTGCTTTAACCGTCTTCGCCACCAGCACATCAATGACGCTTTGCTGGAAGCTCGCTGCCATATCGGCGGGTTCAATCGCTTCGCCCCTCTGCTCCGCATTATGGAGAGTATTAATGACCGCTGATTTCAGCCCACTGAAGCTAAAATCATAAGTGCCTTCTTCCAGCCATGCACGCGGCAAATCAATCGTCGGCTCTCCTTCATGGGCAAGCCTGTCGATGTGCGGTCCGCCGGGATAAGGCAGATTCAATGTCCTTGCAACTTTATCGTATGCTTCACCTGCCGCATCATCCCTTGTTTCCCCGATGACTTCAAAGGATCCATGTTCCCTCATCAAAACAATCTCCGTATGTCCTCCGGAAACAACCAAAGATATAAGCGGAAATTTCATTTCTGTCAAAAGCCGATTGGCATAAATATGACCTGCGATATGATGCACCCCGACCAACGGAATGCCATGGGCGAAGGCAAGTGCCTTGGCTGCATTCACACCGACCAATAGTGCTCCCACCAATCCGGGGCCTTCTGTGACAGCTATGGCTGTCAGATCATCAAATGACACGTTTGCTTGCTGCATGGCTTCTTCAATCACAATCGTGATTTCTTCAACATGGTGCCTTGAAGCAATCTCTGGAACTACCCCGCCGAAGCGTTTATGGCTCTCGATTTGTGAAGCGACAATATTGGAAAGAATCTCATTTCCATTTTGTATCACTGCCGCCGCGGTTTCATCACAACTCGTCTCTACTGCTAATACAATTGTTTTATTGTTCATTAAAATTCACCCACATTATTAAAGCATCCTCTTGATTATCAGTATAATATCGTTTGCGTATGCCGCCATTTTTGAATCCCAATTTGCGGTAAAGCCCCTGGGCAGGCTCATTGCTCATTCTTACTTCCAATGTCATGGACGCTGCGCCGTGTTCCCTGGCCAAATCCATCGTTTTCTCCATTAAGGACTGGCCGATCTTCATCCCGCGATATGCAGGCAATACAGCTACATTCGTGATATGTGCTTCATCAAGCACAAGCCAAACACCGCAGTAGCCAGCAATTTGCCCTTCCATCTCTGCAACGATATATACTGCAAACTGATTATTTTCAATTTCGTTATAAAAGGCTTCCCTGCTCCAAGGGATGGAGAAGGACTCTTTTTCTACCTCTAATACGCCATCCAGATCCTCGGTCGTCATAAATCGGAAGTGAACTTTTTTCATTTCCATGCTCCCCAGCGAACTATTCATGATCTTGATTTTGCTGGGCTACCAGCCACTTCGCTTCAGCCTCAACCAACCTAATATAATTCGGAACAAGTGAATGCAGATCATCTCCAACTTCATGCATACCTAATAAAGCAAGTTCACTTGGCCGTGGATTATTCTCTGTAAATTCAGCAAAGACTGCCTTGTCGCCAAGAATTTCAGCGATGGCTGCACGATGCATTGCCGTATCATTTCCGACAAATAACACGTTTTTATTTAATGTTGTCAGCGATTCTGCCCAATCGACTGCCATTACATTTTGATCCTGTTTAATGGTGTTCAGCCCATCCGAGTCAAAGCCATATAATCCGGTATAAATCTGTCCACGTCTAGCATCAAACAACGGAGAAATGTATCCATCAAAATATCTTCCAACCCCTGCCACCAATGCAAGACTTGAGATTCCGACAACCGGTATATTCAAGCTCCAAGCCAATGTCTTCGCTATCGTCAACCCGATCCTAACACCGGTGTAAGAGCCTGGTCCCTTGGCAACCACAATCTTCGTAAGCTCTTTCGGTTTAACCCCACAATCGTTCAATAACATTTCAATCGCAGGCATGACCCGGACACTATGATTTTTTTTAAGATTGGTGATATATTCACCGACAACGGTCGTCTCGTCCACCAAAGCCAAGCCAAGTGTATGATTCGATGTATCTATTGCCAATACTTTCATTCAACTATCTCCTCACAAAGCTGTTCATATCTCCTGCCAACCGGCTGAACAACCAATCTTCTCGCATCGTTGCCATAATGATACAAAGACAACTCCAAGCGCTCCTCAGGCAGCTGGTCCTCTATAAGATGGGCCCATTCCACAACCGAAACGCCTTCGCCTTCAAAATACTCATCAAAGCCAAGATCTTCAAACGAATCCCCCAACCGATAAACATCCATATGATAAAGCGGCAGCCTTCCCTGATATTCCTTAATGATCGTAAACGTAGGACTATTCACCGTCCTCCGCACACCGAGCCCCTTGGCCAGCCCCTTCGTAAATGTCGTCTTCCCTGCTCCAAGATCGCCTTCGAGCAAAAGCACCGCTCCAGGAAACAAACGCTCTCCCAGCTTCCCTGCAAACTCCAGCGTCTCATCGGGACTGGATAAAATCAGTTCAAACTTCTTCATAATGAACTCCTCTATATCAATCAAATTTCAATAACAAATCCAATAAAAAAGTATCCTTGAGACAACAAACCCAAGGATAACAACCTATCAGTAGTGTACAACTTTTTCAAAATAAGTGCAAAAGGGAAAAAGCGGAGGCGGCTTGATCTGAGGCGAAGAGAAGGGAAAGTTGCAGTTTGAATTTTCCTTGGACTGAAGTTGCGTGAGATAAGGGAATCACGGATAGAGTATTGAATTTCCATATCAGGATGCTCGCTTTTGGTTTGGATGTTGCGGAATTTGTCGAGAAAGAGAGAATAATCGATATATGAGGATTTTCGAAGATATATTGGATAATTTCGTAGATAAAATATGAATTTCGAAGATAAATCCGCAATTTTCGTAGAAATCATTCCTATAGTCGTGTTTTTTTAACAATTCAACACATATGCATGGATGATCTCCTGCCAATAATCTTATTACTTCCTAAAAAAAGCTGCCTATATTAAAAAAATGCCTTCATCAGGGTTTTCGATGAAGGCATTTAGACAAATTATTTTTTCTCGTTAATAAATCAATGAATCTAGGAATTTAGACATAAAAAAAACGAAACTAGGTTTCGTATCTTCTAAAATATAAAATGGCGGTCCGGACGGGACTCGAACCCGCGACCTCCTGCGTGACAGGCAGGCATTCTAACCAACTGAACTACCGGACCAATCGGATATTCATTCGTACGTGAAAATCCTAAAAAAATGATTGCGGGGACAGGATTTGAACCTGCGACCTTCGGGTTATGAGCCCGACGAGCTACCAGACTGCTCCACCCCGCGACGATGAGAAAAAATACAATTTTCATTATGCGCTATGCATATGCGAAGATAAAAAATGTATATGCCCGGCGACGTCCTACTCTTGCAGGGGGAGAACCCCCAACTACCATTGGCGCTGAAGAGC
>NZ_RCVZ01000024.1:0-8298 GCF_003668575.1 Falsibacillus albus
CTATGAACCTATGAATCCGATCAATTTGTCAGTTTGGAAGGCAGGCGGAGCGGAAAACCAGCTTCAAACGGTCATTTTAAAATTGAAATTGGAGGAGTTTTTTCTAATGAAAATTCGTAATATGATGTTGAATGGAGCGGAAGGTGCAAGCATAAAACCATTGGGGCCAAGGGAAATTTCCTTGGTCCGTTTGTTTTTTTACCTGCACTTTTTCTGTTATCGGGATAAACTCCATCAATAAAGGCTTAATGAAAACATTTACATTTCCTTAACTTCCACATAATATTCTTCCTTTAAACTGTAACCTGGTTAATCATTAATACTACAGAAGGAGGAAAAACATTGAAAAAAAGCATCATATTGACCTCAGCTCTTATAACATCCCTCATATCCATCAATGGAGCGAGTGCAGCGGATCAAACTGCTGCAAGGGAATCCAGTTTAAAACAGCAAATTCTGAACGCAAATTCTTTCATCACCGATTCTTCCATCAGGGATGAAAAATTTCAAGCAATGGAACAGTCGCCATTCGCCTTTTTCCGTGCAACCAATTATGTGTATTACTCTGATTTAGGGAATGGAGTCATCCCGATCCCTGCAGAATGGAAGTCGACACAGAATATTTCTACATGGATCGAAGGCGATGCTCATACAGACAATGTCGGTTTTTTTGATAATGACAAAGGTGAAGTGAAATTTGATTTGAATGATTTTGATGAATCGTACATTGCGCCATTTTATTGGGATTTAATCCGTTTTTCTACAAGTATTTTCCTTTTGTGTGATGAGACTCCAAACGTTTCACTTTCTGATCAGGAACGAAGTGATCTTGTTTCTTCATTCCTCCAAACGTATCAGGATACGTTAAAAGAAGTGAATGGGAACAGCAGTGAAACCTCTGTTCAACTTGATGAGGGGTACTTATCCAGCGGATTTGTCCAGGACCAGCTTAGGGATGCGAAAAGCTCTGATGATAAAGCGAAACTGCTTGACAAATGGACTGTGACAGGGAGCAGCGGCAGGACCTTTGACTTCTCCAATTCAGACTTGGCTCCGGTAAGCTCTGGAGACTATTCGGCGATCTCCGCAAACTGGAATGGATATAAATCTACTATTGACTCATTCGTCCAATCAAAACCTTCATCGTATTTTACGATAAAGGATATTGCAAGAAGGCTGCACTCTGGGCTGGGAAGCCTTGGAGTGGATAAGTATTACGTACTTATAGAAGGGGATAGCTCCTCTGCGGATGACGATGAAATCCTTGAAATCAAGGAGCAGCGATTACCTTCAATGTTTATGGAAGGAAGTCTTTCTCAAAGTACTTACGATTCAGAATTCACCAATCATGCACAAAGGTCTTCCATAGCGTATTTGGCTGAAGAAACAGAGGTGGACAACCACTTAGGTTATATGACCTTCAATAATAAATCGTTCCGCGTTAGAAGGATATCCCCTTGGAAGGAAGGAATCAAAGCAAAAGATTTTAACAGCAAGTCCGATTTAGAGGATTTCGTAAAATATTCTGCAAAAGCACTTGCTTATGCACATGCGAGGGCGGACAAAGATTACTCAACTAACTTCGTCGACTATAATTTTGAGCAGGGTGCACTTGACGCCATCGATGTATGGCCGCAATTCAAGACGAAGGTATTGGCATACAGCAGCGACTATTACCAACAGGTGAAGGCAGATTATTCACTGTATGAAGATTTAATGAATAACGGAGAAATAAAATAATAACCAGAAAGAACCCGGCATAAGCCGGGTTCTTTCGTTTAGGCTGCATCCTATGGAGCAGTAAGCAACTAGCCTTTTACCTAGATTGTTTTCTTCAGTCCGATTGCAGCCGTTGATGGAGAAATGGTGATAAGTGATGGAAATAACGCCGACTCTGATGGAGAAATTCATGGAAGTGATGGAATAAATCGCAGAAGTGATGGAAAAATCCTTAATTGTGAGGGAAACAGCATCTGCAAACGCTCCCCGGCACCGCTATGACCCTATGAAACCGGCCAATTTGTCAGTTTGGAAGGCTGACACCGCGGAAATCCAGCTCCAAACGGCCATTTTCTTTGAAACCTGGGAGAGTGTCAACAATAAAATGATGAAAAATCATCATATGATGTTGGTTGGAGCGGAAATCAGCCATGGAATACCTTCTAAATCGAAAATCCAAAGGAATAGATAATTGGCCCTTCATTTATTGTATAAAAGCACTTTTTTTTATATACTAAAATAGCAATATAGAAAAGATTTAGAATTTTCCTATTTAATTATGTAAACGATTTCAAGGGCGGAGGGGGAAGTGATTTTGCATATTGAAAAAATGAAATCTCAAAACTTCGAGCGCTTCAGTGTTGAAGATTGGAAAATGCTTGCAGAAAAAACACTAAAGGGGAAACCGGTTGAAGCGCTATTTTCCAAAACATATGAGAATGTTGATATAAAGCCTCTTTATACGGAAGTGGACCGTGATGAACATGTTGGAATCCCATCCTTTAAAGATAGAAACGAATGGTTTGTCTCACAGCGCATCCATTCATCAACCACCAGTGGATTGATTGAAAAAATGAAGAAATCCATCGAACGTGGACAGAATTGCAAGTCATTCAGTTTGAAAGATTTATCTTTGGACGACCAAGGAGCAGCGGCCTTTATTGAAGAGCTGCTGCAAGGAAATGATTATCCTATTTTTGCGACTGACGCAATTACGTTTGAAAGCCTATCTTCTACAATATGCAGGCAGCCATCATTATCAGGGGTTTTCGCTTTCGATATATGGTCTGAAAGTCTGTCATGCGGAAAGCAAATCCAAGCAAATTCAACGTCTTTCCAAGATTGGAAACAAAGGATTACGAATATAAAAGGTACGAATCCAAGACTGAAGACTATATTAATCAACACCACTCCATATCATCAAGCCGGAGCAAATGCAGTGCAGGAAATCGGCTATGCCATTTCAGAGGGTGTAGAGTATATCGAAGCATTGAGGGACGTTTGGACGATTGATGAAATTGTCAGCCGAATGGTATTTCACTTTTCCATCGGCAGCCAATATTTTTTGGAAATAGCCAAACTTAGGGCTTTCAAACAGCTCTGGATCAGTGTCTTGAACGCATATGGTGTAAAGGATCTTTCACAAGCATTGACGATCAGCGCAGAGGCTTCACTATTGACAAAATCATCCTTGGACCCTTATGTGAACTTGCTTCGATCAGGGACGGAGGCGTTCTCGGCAGTCATCGGCGGCGTGGATTATTTGCATATCCCTCCTTTTAATGAAGCATATGAGGAAACAAATGAATTTTCAGAGCGTATAGCAAGGAACATTCATTTTATCTTGAGAGATGAAGCTCATCTCAGCAGGGTAGTTGATCCCGGAAAAGGGTCTTATTTTATAGAATCATTGACGAAACAGCTGGGAACAGATGCCTGGCAGCTGTTTCTTGAACTGGATCAACAAGGCGGACTGCCGGCTGGATTGATGTCTGGACAAATCCAGGCAGAGGTTGAAGCGGTTCGAAATAGAAGGATGGAAGAACTTGAAGTAAGGAAAAAGCAAATGATCGGGACAAATATATATGCAAACCTGGAAGATAAAATATTTGCACCCACTCTACAAAATGTAATGGCCAAAGCATGGCCGGATGACTATGTCGATATCGTCCCTCTTCGTATTGAACGTCTTTCTGCTGCATTTGAAAGATTAAGGAATAAAACAAAAAAATTGCAGGATAAGGGCAAATGTCCGACTGCTGGTTTGATTGGGCTTGGCACGTTAAAAAGCCATAAACCACGGATGGATTTCGTTTCTGGATTTCTTGCCGTTGCTGGAATTGAATCGGTCAAGAGCAAAGAATGCCATGCCCCGGAAGATATCGAGGAATTTATCAATGTGAATGAATTTGATTACTGCGTGATTTGCGGCAGTGCCGAGTCATATACAGAATTTGCTGGAGAAACGGTCCGAATGCTAAAGCGGGTATGGCCAAATGCCGTCATTGACATTGCCGGTAAGCAGAACGAAGGGCAGATGGCTGAATGGGGGATTGATGGCTCCATTTACAATGAGCAAAACATCGTTGAAAAGCTGGAGTCCCTGCTTGAACTTTGGGAGAGGGGAGAAAAAAATGAAAAAGCCTGATTTTAAAAACATACATCCATTTCCTTCTAGTGTAAAAGGGTCAGAATTTAAAAATAGGGATACTCATCTTTTTGAAACGAATGAATCCATCTCCGTCAAATCCCATTACTTCGGAAATGATTCGGAAAAAGTCGATCATAACGAGGATATGCCGGGGCTTCCACCATATACGAGAGGTCCATATCCGACCATGTATGTCAATCGTCCCTGGACGGTCCGCCAATATGCCGGTTTTTCAACGGCAGAGGAAAGCAATGCTTTTTATCGCAGAAATCTGGCGATGGGACAAAAAGGTCTATCCGTTGCCTTTGATCTGGCGACCCATCGAGGATATGATTCCGATCATCCAAGAGTGGTAGGGGATGTGGGAAAAGCCGGAGTGGCAATCGACTCGATATTGGATATGAAAATATTATTCGACGGAATTCCTTTGGATCAGATGTCCGTGTCGATGACGATGAACGGTGCCGTCCTTCCCATCATGGCATTTTACATTGTGGCCGCGGAGGAGCAAGGTGTAGCGAAAGAACATCTGGCAGGCACGATCCAAAATGATATTTTGAAAGAATACATGGTAAGGAACACATATATCTATCCTCCGAAAATGTCGATGAAAATCATCGCGGATATTTTCGAATATACATCCAAGTATATGCCGAAATTCAACAGCATCAGTATATCAGGCTATCATATGCAAGAGGCAGGGGCGACAGCGGATATTGAGCTTGCCTATACATTGGCAGATGGTCTTGAATACGTAAGGACAGGTCTTGGTGCGGGAATTGGCATCGATTCATTCGCCCCGAGATTATCGTTTTTTTGGGCGATCGGAATGAACTATTTTATGGAGGTGGCCAAGCTTCGTGCTGCCAGAAGAATTTGGGCGAAGATGATGAAGACCTTTTCACCTGAAAACCCGAAAACGATGGCATTGAGGACTCATTCGCAAACTTCCGGCTGGAGCCTGACGGAGCAGGATCCGTTCAATAATGTCACGAGAACATTGATCGAAGCGCATGCTGCAGCAATGGGGCATACCCAGTCGCTGCATACGAATGCACTGGATGAAGCGATTGCACTCCCTACCGATTTCTCTGCGCGCATCGCCCGGAATACTCAATTGTACCTTCAGGAAGAAACGGGTATAACCGATGTGATCGATCCATGGGCAGGTTCTTATTATGTCGAATCACTCACACATGATTTGATGGAAAAAGCGTGGGAGCATATTGAGGAAATCGAAAGCTTGGGAGGCATGACCAAAGCGATTGAAACAGGACTTCCGAAAATGAGAATTGAAGAAGCTGCCGCTAAAAGGCAGGCGATGATCGATTCAGGGAAAGAGTCAATCATCGGGGTCAACCGATATCGATTGGATAAAGAAGACCCGATCGAAACGCTGGATATCGATAATACTGTCGTAAGAGAAAAACAAATTGCAAGACTCCAATTATTGAAATCCGAACGGAATGATGAAGAAGTGTCACTGGCACTTCAAAAGCTGACTGAAGCCGCAGCAACCGGACAAGGGAATTTGTTGGAGTATGCTGTAAATGCTGCGCGCGCGAGGGCAACCATCGGTGAAATTTCGGATGCGGTCGAAGCGGTCAGCGGCAGGCATAAAGCTGTCATCCGCTCTATCAGCGGGGTTTACAGCACAGCTTTTTCCAATGAAGAAGAAATAACGGCCGTTCAGGAAATGACGAATGATTTCCTTGAGAATGAGGGGAGAAGACCAAGGATCCTGATTGCAAAAATGGGTCAGGATGGACATGACAGAGGAGCCAAGGTCATTGCCACAGCCTTTGCCGATTTAGGATTCGATGTAGACATCGGCCCTTTATTCCAAACACCGAAGGAAACGGCTCAGCAAGCAGTTGAAAATGATGTGCACGTCATTGGGGTAAGTTCACTTGCAGCCGGGCATAAAACACTTTTGCCTCAACTCATCGAAGAATTGAGAGGATTGGGACGCGAGGATATTTTGGTCGTCATCGGAGGCGTCATTCCCGCCCAGGACTATGCCTACTTGTATGAAAAAGGGGCTTCTGCCATTTTTGGACCTGGCACGGTCATTCCGGTCGCTGCTCAAAAGGTGATCGAAGAAATCTACCGCAGACTTGGCTATGAGGAAGTGCAGGTATAACATGAACGACAAAAAGTCCGGAGCCAAATTCAAAAAAGTGAAGGCAAATGATATGAAGATCGATGAGATTGTCGGTGGTGTCATTCAAGGTGATCGATCACTTTTAGCAAGGGCAATCACCTTGATCGAAAGCAATGCACCGCACCATTTTGAACGAGCCCAGGAAATGTTGAACAACTTACTGCCCCACGCAGGGAAATCCATTCGCATTGGCATTACTGGTGTTCCGGGAGCGGGGAAAAGCACATTCATAGAAGCTTTTGGACAAATGCTATGTGAAAAAGGGCATCGTGTCGCGGTATTGGCGGTTGATCCGAGTTCTACCATGACAGGAGGAAGCATCCTGGGAGATAAAACAAGGATGGAGAACCTTGTCAAGCACCCCAATGCTTTTGTCAGGCCATCTCCTTCCGGTGGCACCCTTGGCGGCGTCCACCGCAAAACGCGTGAAACGATTGCTCTCTGTGAAGCTGCAGGGTATGATGTCATCCTTATTGAAACAGTCGGTGTCGGTCAAAGCGAAGTCATCGTAAGGGGCATGGTCGATTTCTTCATGCTGCTTGTCTTGACGGGGGCAGGTGATGAGCTTCAAGGGATGAAAAAAGGAATCATGGAACTGGCAGATGCAATTGTTGTCAATAAAGCAGATGGAGATAATCTCAGCAGGGCATTGAAAACAAAGTCTGAATATAATCAAATCCTTCATTTTTTGCAGCCCGCCACAAAAGGCTGGGAGACAGAGGCATATACATGTTCATCGCTACAAGGTGATGGCATCGAAGATATGTGGAACGTCATTGGCAAATTCGTCACGGAAACAACGAAGAGCGGGGGCTTTCAAACCCGAAGGAAAACTCAGGCGAGGGAATGGCTGAATTCATCGATTGCAGATCAGTTGCATCAGCATTTTCTGCAGAATCAAGCCGTAAAAGATATTTTGCCGCAGATCATGGAAGATGTGATGGAAGAGAAACGAACTGTTTCAAGTGCGGTCGAATTGTTATTTGCTAAATATACTGGACGAGGGTTTTAGACCAAAAAAAAGGGATAGCGTGTTGCCGCTATCCGAGACATCTAGGGAGTTTAGGGGTATGGATCTAGATGTATTATTATTGTACCCGCATGAATTGGAATTAAACCCATTTACTATAAAAAAATTAAAAAATCGAATATAATGGTTGGAGAGCTGCCTGACTTGTTATGATGATGGGGCAGCAAGGATTTTTCAGAAGGAGCGATTCACATGGATTTCAATTTATTTATGAATGATGTTGTCAGACAAGCGCGCCAGGAAATGGAAACCGCCGGCTATACACAGCTGAAAACTGCCGAGGATGTAGAAGAGGCATTCGCCAAAGAAGGCACAACCCTCGTCATGATTAACTCAGTATGCGGATGTGCAGGCGGGATTGCACGCCCTGCCGCAGCAAATGCCATTCACTTTGATAAGCGTCCTGACAACCTGGTGACGGTCTTTGCCGGACAAGATAAAGAAGCTACAGCAAAAGCGAGAAGCTTTTTTGTCAATTATCCGCCTTCATCACCATCCTTTGCACTCATGAAAGACGGCAAGCTTTGCACGATGGTGGAACGCCATGAAATCGAAGGACATGATCCGATGTCCGTCGTAAATAAGCTTCAGCAATATTTTGATGAATATTGTGAAGAAGTTTAATCGGTTGCTTTAAAGCCTTCAGGCTCCCTTGGGGAGTTTGGAGGTTTTTTTGGATTTTTCCAGTGAAGGGAACCAGATTGCTATTCTGATGCCCATCAATGTGGATTTTTTTTGTGAAGGGAACCAGATTCCGATTCTGATGCCCGTCAACGTGGATTTTTCCAGTGAAGGGAATCAGATTGCGAATCAGCTGCCCGTCAACGTGGATTTTTCCAGTGAAGGGAATCAGATTGCGAATCAGATGCCCGTCAATATGGATTTTCTTTGTGAAGGGAATCAGATTGCGAATCAGATGCCCGTCAACGTGGATTTTTCCAGTGAAGGGAATCA
>NZ_RCVZ01000024.1:8308-35204 GCF_003668575.1 Falsibacillus albus
CCGAATCAGGTGCCCGTCAATATGGATTTTTCCTGTATAGGGAATCAGATTGCGAATCAGCTTCCCGTCAATGTGTTTTTTCCAATGAAGGGAATCAGATTGAGAATCAGGTGCCCGTCAAAATGAATTCACTCTGTGAAGGGAACCAGCACTCGAACCTGATACTTTCCAAAGTGAATTCACCCTGTAAAAGGAACCAGCTAACCTAAATGATACTCCTCAATTGAACTTTCCCCCTGATGGTCACGGAATCATTATTATAGTTCTCCTAACTCCTGCAACGCAGTCATTATTCTCAGAAAATTGGAACTTTCAATCTCGCAAATAAATATTTATAAAATCTATTGAATATTTATTGAATCATGATAGAATGCATATATGCGAATTAATATACTATATTTTGAATTAATATACATCAATTCAAGGAGGAATATTCAATGAAAAAATTAATGGCAATCATAATGATATCTTTATTAACAGTTGGAATGCTGTCTGCATGCGGACAAAAGAATGGCAAATCAGCCGATGATAAAAAAGTACTGGTGATGGCGACTTCTGCAGATTATCCGCCATTTGAATATGTCGATACAGCAAAAAGTGATAAAATCGTCGGCTTTGACATTGATTTGGCAAATGCTCTTGCAAAGAAACTAGGCTATAAGATCAAAGTGGAGGATAAAGACTTCAGCGGGTTGATCACGGCTCTTAAAACAAAGCAGGCCGATTTGGTTCTTTCAGGAATGACGCCAACTGAAAAACGCAAAAAGAACGTGGATTTCAGTGATGTATATTATGAGGCAAATGATATGCTCATCACGAAAAAAGACAGCAACATTAAAAGTGTAGAAGATTTAAAGGGTGGTAAAGTAGGAGCTCAATTAGGTTCTATCCAAGAGGATGCTGCCAAGGATTTACAGAAAAAAGTAAACGTACAAGTTGAAACAAGGAACCGAATCCCAGAGCTTGTGCAGGATGTGGTGAATGGACGATTCCAGGGTGCGATCATTGAAGATACAGTTGCAAAGGGGTACCTTAAGAAGGACAAGCAATTAACCGGGATGACACTTGGTTCAAAAGATGATGAAAAAGGCTCTGCCATCGCATTTCCTAAAGGAAGCCCAATCAAAGATAAATTCAATAAAGCTCTTAAAGAAATGAAAGACAATGGTGAGCTCGATAAATTGGTCGTCAAATGGTTTGGTGGAGAACAAAAATAATAAATTGGGGACGTTCAGTTTTCAACGATTGAACGTCTTCGCTATTTATCGGTGGAACGAATGCCAAAAATGAGAAAGGTTGGTGACCCATGACATTGGATTTTCAACAGCTTATTCCTTCCATTCCATTTATATTGAAAGGGATAGGCGTTACCTTAAAAATAGTATTATTGGCAGGGGTCTTGGGGTTCTTGCTCGGAATTATATTAGCTTTATTCAAAATCAGCAAATTGAAAGTATTGGCAGTAATTGCGGATGTTTATACATCGATTTTCAGGGGGACGCCGCTCGTACTCCAATTGATGCTCATATTTTATGGCTCTCCTCAAATTATCGGAAGCCAAGTTGAACCCTATACGGCAGCGGTCCTGTCATTTGCATTGAACTCTGCTGCGTATATATCCGAAATCATCCGCGCCGGAATCCTTGCTGTGGACAAGGGTCAGCAGGAGGCAGCCTCTGCATTGGGGATTTCATACAAACAAATGATGAAGGACATCATCCTGCCGCAGGCACTGAAAAATATCCTGCCGGCACTCATGAATGAATTCATCACTCTAACGAAGGAATCTGCCATTGTTACGGTCATTGGCGTGACTGATATCATGAGAAGATCTTATATGGTCGGGAGTGATTTATACTCTTTCTTCGAGCCATTGCTGTTTGCAGGATTGATCTATTATCTTCTCGTCATCATTTTAACCATACTAGGTAAAGCAGTAGAGAGGAGGATGAGACTCAGTGATTAAAGTCCAAGGATTGACGAAATCATTTGGAAAAAACGAAGTATTAAAAGATATAGATGTCACCATCCAAGATGGCGAAGTGGTCGCGGTCATCGGCCCTTCCGGATCGGGAAAGTCCACATTCCTTCGCTGCCTGAATCTATTGGAATCCGCATCGGGCGGGGAAATATGGGTGCATGAAGAGAAGATTACCGACAAAAAAGTAGACAGCCAAATGTTGAGGAAAGATATCGGCATGGTTTTTCAGCATTTTCATCTTTTTCCCCATATGACCGTATTGGAGAATATCACTTATGCCCCGATCAAGGTAAAGGGATTGAAAAAAGAGGAAGCCGCCGTGCTGGCCAAGGATCTGTTGACGAAGGTTGGTCTCATCGAAAAAGCGGAGGAATATCCAAATCGCCTTTCAGGTGGACAAAAACAAAGGGTTGCGATTGCGAGGGCACTGGCGATGAACCCTCGTATCATGCTTTTTGATGAGCCGACTTCCGCCCTTGATCCAGAAATGGTCAAAGAAGTATTGGAGGTAATGAAGTCGTTGGCTCATACCGGAATGACGATGGTAATCGTCACGCACGAAATGGGCTTTGCCAAAGAGGTTGCGGATCGCGTGTTGTTTTTGGATCAAGGCAAATTAGTGGAGGATGCTGCTCCGTCAGAATTTTTCAGCCAGCCAAAATCACAGCGTGCGCAGGATTTCTTGCAAAAAGTACTGTAAACATATTATTCTTAATGAGAAAAGATGGTCATTTCGATCATCTTTTCTCATTGTTACATACTTTTTTATTAGGAGAAGGTCCATGTTTCGTATAGGATACAGAACGATCAAAACCGCCATTGGGACGGTGGCAGCCATTATGCTCGCGCAGTGGTTCGATTTGCATAATTTCGTCTCAGCAGGAATCATCACCATTTTATGTATACAGGTAACAAAGAAGCAGTCTCTTCAAGCCGCATGGAGCAGGTTCCTGGCTTGCATGCTGGCGATGGTTTTTTCGTCTGTCTTTTTCGAAGTTTTGAGCTATCAGCCAATTGTCATCGGACTATTATTGCTGCTCTTCATCCCGACTACCGTGATGATCAAGGCAAAAGAGGGAATTGTCACGAGCATCGTCATCATCCTTCATATTTATTCTGCTGGTCAAGTCACGATCCATTCCCTGTTGAATGAATTTTTCATCATCATCATCGGCATCGGCGTCGCATTGATCATGAATCTATATATGCCAAGCGCAGAGAATAAACTGATGGAATATCAAGAAGAACTAGAGAAAAAGTTCCAAATCATGTTTTCTGAAATCATCAGGTATTTGCGTACGCATCAATTTGATTGGGATGGGAAAGAAATTACGGAAACGGCTAAGCTTTTGGACGAGGCAAAGAGGTTGTCAGTCCGGGAGCTTCAAAACCACGTCCTCAAAACGGAAGATACATATTATCATTACTTCAAAATGAGGGAAAAACAGTTTGAAATCATTGAACGGGTCCTTCCCATTGTGACGTCGCTGGATATTAATGTAGAACAGTCACAGATCATTGCAGACTTCATGGAGAAATTGAGCACAAATATACATCCCGGCAATACTGCTTATCTATACTTGAAAAAGCTGTATGATATGAAAATAACATTTGAAAGCATGGAACTGCCCAAAACAAGGGAAGAGTTTGAGGTCAGGGCCGCTTTATTTCAGTTTGTGAGGGAAATGGAACAATATTTATTGATTAAAAGCTCCTTTAAGGGAATCAGAAAGAAAAAAACGTATCGTCAAGAAGCAAGGGATGCAAACTAAAGGAAAACCAAAGTGGTGATCAGTTTGCGAATTCTTTTAGTTTTTCTTTTAGTAATGGGCTCCCCAATCTGGCCGATCGGCAGGAACCCCATTCAAGGAGACCCCTTCATCATCATAAATAAAAGGACTAATGAGCTCGCTTTTTATCATGAAGGCAACTTAAAGCTAAAAACGAAAGTAGCAACGGGAAAAACGAATGAATTGACGCCTGAAGGCCTTTTCACCGTTACGATAAAAGCGAAAGATCCTTATTACAGAAGGGGAAACATTCCAGGAGGAGACCCACGGAACCCATTAGGGTCCAGGTGGATCGGATTCGATGCCCGCGGTACGGATGGGAGGATATACGGACTGCATGGAACGAACCGCCCTTCGTCAATCGGCAAGTATATTTCAAATGGATGTGTACGGCTGCCAAAAAAGGCTGTCGAAGAATTATATGACATGGTCCCGCTTGGTACAAAGGTCTATATCACCAACAGCAAGGATAGTTTTAATAAAATCGCCAAAAGATTTGGCGCCATACCATAAAATCAGACGGTCAAAAATGAGTGGGATTCCAGTAGGGGAAATTTAACGGGCAGTCCCGATTGTGGGACTGCCCTAATTATAATTTATAGATAAATTGATGGACATTTCTTTCCGACTCACCCCCCGAGCCTCGGAAGTAATTCAACCTGCGTTAGGAATAAACAGAAAAAGACTGTAGGAAAACTTGAATCTTCAAATTTTCCTACAGTCTTATTTTTCCATTGAAGGGTATAAAGTTTCTTTGTTTCAAGAAAAAATTCAAGTTGTAATTTTCCCAGGTCTATACGCCTCTAGACAAGCTATCTCCGCTTCTCTGTTTAAAAGGCAGTTTTCTCAAGGATTGTTGTTGTAAAGAGTGCTTCTTGTAAATCATTCATCCTTCCGCGGAAATCAACCTTGCAAAGACTTTGATGAATAGCACCAAACTTTACGAAAAGAGCCTTTTATAAAAACATCGAGAGTCCGAATATCAATGTGGTTGCAATCATGGCCAATAGCATTAAATAGACGACTACTTTTTGGATCGTTTTGTTTCTCACGAATCTCTCTCCTCCTGCGGTTTCATCTTTCTATTATTTTATCGATTGAAAGGCGATCTGACAAGCATATCTCCATGTTGGAAATGAAAACGCTTGCGTAATTTGTCGGATTTAGCAGGATTTTTCTCCTCCTTTATGGAATATAGTATTAGTTTTGTCTATTTCTATCACCAAGGAGGATGACAGATGATCAAGAAGGTTGACCATATCGGAATAGCTGTTCGCTCTCTTCAGGAAACACTGCCATTTTATCAGGAAACACTGGGGTTGCCTCTCCTTAAAATAGAGGAGGTAGAGTCCGAGCGTGTCCGTGTAGCGTTTATTGATAGTGGAAATGTAAAACTAGAATTATTGGAGCCGACAGATTCCGGAAGCGCCATTGCGAAGTTTATCGAGAAAAAAGGGGAAGGAATCCATCATGTAGCATTTGGGGTCGATTCCATCCAGGAACGTATAGATGAATTGAAGGAAAATGGGATCCGCATGATACAGGATGCACCGAAATCAGGGGCAGGAGGAGCCCAGGTCGCATTCATGCATCCTAAATCTGCGAATGGCGTCCTTTATGAACTGTGCGAGAAACAAATGACATCGGGGGGAGAGGAACAATGACAGACATATATGAAAAAATCAATGAATTATATGACATGCGCCGCAAAGTGGAAATGGGCGGCGGTGATCAAAAGATAGAAAAACAGCACGAAAAAGGAAAACTCACGGCCCGTGAGCGGATCGATCTTTTAGTGGATCCTGGTTCTTTCGTTGAATTGAATCCTTTCATTCAACATCGATGCAATGATTTTGGACTCGATTCCGTGGAAGGTCCCGGAGACGGGGTCGTTACCGGATATGGAAAGGTGAATGGAAAACCTATTTACCTATTCTCCCAGGACTTTACTGTCTTTGGAGGTGCATTGGGCGAAATGCATGCGAAAAAGATTGCCCATGTAATGGACCTGGCAGCGAAAAATGGGGCACCATTCATCGGTCTGAATGATTCCGGAGGTGCTCGTATCCAGGAAGGCGTCGTTTCATTGGATGGATACGGCCATATTTTCTATAGGAACTCGATATATTCAGGCGTGATTCCTCAAATTTCAGTGATTATGGGTCCTTGTGCCGGAGGTGCAGTCTATTCCCCTGCCATCACTGATTTTGTCTTCATGGTTGATGAAACGAGCCAGATGTTCATCACAGGACCAAAGGTGATCGAGACTGTCACAGGAGAAAAAATAACTCCTGAAGATTTAGGCGGCTCAAAAGTACACAATTCCATCAGCGGCAATGCCCACTTCCGCGGGGGAAGTGAGGAAGAGGTACTTTCCATGGTAAGGGAACTTATTTCCTATCTTCCCCAAAGCAATGAGGAAAGGCCGCAGATTGCTGCTTTTGAAGATGAGGATCATTATCGTCCGGAACTGACGGACATCATCCCATTCGATGCCATCCGGCCATATGATGTGCGCAAAGTGATTGAGCATGTGGTTGATCATGGATCTTTCATGGAAATACAATCTGAATTTGCAAAGAATATCGTAATCGGACTTGCCCGAATCAAAGGGGAAGTGGTCGGCCTCGTGTGCAATCAGCCGAAATTCATGGCAGGCGGGCTTGATATCGACTCTTCCGATAAAGCATCGAGATTCATTCGTTTTTGTGATTCGTTCAATATACCGTTGGTTACCTTTGAAGATGTCACCGGCTTCTTTCCGGGGGTCAAACAGGAGCATGGAGGCATCATCCGCCATGGAGCCAAGATTTTATATGCCTACTCCGAGGCAACCGTTCCAAAAATCACGGTCATTTTGCGCAAAGCTTTTGGTGGAGCATATGTGGCATTGAATAGTAAATCGATCGGTGCAGACCTGGTCTATGCCTGGCCGAATGCCGAAATCGCCGTTATGGGGCCTCAAGGTGCGGCCAATATAATCTTTGCCAAGGAAATACAAGGCAGCGAGGACCCGGAAATGGTCCGCAGCCAAAAGATAGAAGAGTACCGAGAGAAATTTGCCAACCCGTATGTCGCTGCATCCAGGGGAATGGTCGACGATGTCATCGACCCAAGGGAGACGAGGATCAAATTGATCCAGGCACTCGAAATGATGAGGAATAAAAAAGAAACACGTCCTTCCAAGAAACATGGAAATATCCCGTTATAGATCAAAAGGGAGTTTATTTGTCCTTGCACCGTATTCACGGTATACTTATTTCGTGAATACATAATTGGAGGTTCATATTATGATAAATGAAGAACGAGTTCTAAATGAATTTCTTGAACTGGTACAAATTGATTCAGAGACTAAAAATGAAAGTGAAATTGCCAAGGTTTTAAAGAAAAAATTCGAGGACCTCGGCGTCGAAGTATTCGAAGATGATACGATGGAACAAACTGGACATGGTGCAGGAAATCTCATCTGCACGCTGAAGGGAAATAAAGATGGAGTCGATCCGATTTATTTTACTTCCCATATGGATACAGTGGTTCCCGGAAAAGGAATCAAGCCTTCCATTAAAGATGGATATGTTGTGACGGATGGAACGACCATATTGGGCGCGGATGATAAGGCTGGATTAGCCAGCATGTTCGAAGCTCTTCGCGTCTTGAAAGAAGAGAATATTGAACATGGAACGATCCAATTCATCATCACAGTCGGTGAAGAATCAGGGCTTGTCGGAGCTAAAGCACTTGATTCATCACTGGTGAAGGCGAAGTTTGGATTTGCACTTGACAGTGATGGGAAGGTCGGAAATATCATTGTCGCTGCTCCAACACAAGCGAAGCTGATGACAACGATCTTTGGAAAGACTGCACATGCAGGTGTTGCCCCTGAAAAAGGTGTTTCTGCCATAACGATTGCTTCCAAAGCCATTTCCAGAATGCCGCTGGGACGAATCGATGAAGAAACGACAGCAAATATCGGACGCTTCGAAGGTGGCAAAGCGACAAATATCGTATGCGACCGTGTGGATATTTTAGCTGAAGCCCGTTCTCTAGTACCTGAGAAAATGGAACAGCAAGTGGCCAAAATGAAAGAAGCTTTTGAACAAGCTGCGGAAGAACTAGGTGGAAAAGCAGAAGTGGAAGTTCAGGTCATGTATCCAGGCTTCAAATTCGGCGAGGGCGACCATGTAGTGGAAATCGCAAAAAAAGCTGCCGCTAAAATCGGACGCGAAAGCAATCTTCTTACGAGTGGTGGAGGCAGCGATGCAAATGTCATTGCAGGATTCGGCGTACCGACTGTCAATTTGGCGGTAGGATATGAAGAAATCCATACGACAAATGAACGCATGCCTGTTGAAGAACTGACGAAGCTTTCCGAAATGGTTGTTGCCATCGTGAAGGAAGTAGCAGCATCCTGATCTAATCCAATGCTGTTTTCATGAGAAAAGAGCCATTTTTAACGACTTTTGGCTGTCCCGAAACCGCGGGACAGTCTTTTTTATATAATCACGGCCATTTTCATGAAAAGTATGGTAAATTTAGAAGTATAATGCTTTCGAAATATTTTTTGCACGAAGGGGGTCAAAAGAATGAATGAGAAAGCAATCATTTTCAAAGTGAATGAAGAAGAATATGGCATCCCGATCAATTATGTCATATCCATTGAAAAGCTTCCCGATATCAAAGCGATACCCCATTTGCCTCATTATGTAAAGGGCATCGTGAAGGTGAGGGGGGAACTTCTGCCCGTCCTCGATTTTGAAGAGCTCCTTTATGAGCAATCCCTCCAAAAGGATGAGCACTCCCGGATGATCGTCTTGCAGACAGAAAAGATTTCAATCGGTTTGCTTGTCAGGGAAGCTAAGGAGATAATCGATATTCCATCCGAACGCTTAAAACAGGTAGGATTGATGGGGTATCAAAGCACAAAATACTTTTCCGGAGTTGCCAACATGGAAGATGGACTCATTACAATGATCGATCCTGATATCCTGGTGTCTACATTGGAAGGGATAAAAGAAATTCAGGAATATGTGAGCGCACAGGAAACAGTATGATGAAACAACTCGAAGGGGCTGTCTAAAAATCGGACAGGCTCTTTTTTTTAGACTGTTTTCTTAAAGGTCGTAGGTCGTTATAAAGATCCTAATGCCGATTTTAACGTAAAAATAGCTATTTTGTTCGTTGAAATAATGTTTTCCAGCTCTTTTCTCCCTATATACGAAATTTTGAACTTGAAACATTGCTTAAATAATCATACTTTATTAGCTAAAGCAACAACGTATGAGAAAAGAGCCTTCTTTTATCAGCCATATCCCTGTAGAGTTGTTCGCAGAATTGGTATAATGAATAAAAATATGAACGTATACAACATTTGCTTATGGGAAGTGAAATAACGTGAGAAGCTATTACCCGAAGAAAGGCCGGGTCATTCTTCATGTGGATATGAATAGTTTTTATGCCTCAGTCGAAATGGCCTACGATCCTTCCTTAAAAGGGAAGCCGTTGGCGATAGCAGGGAATCCTGAGGAACGAAAAGGGATAATCGTCACTTGCAGCTATGAGGCAAGGAAGTACGGGGTCAAAACAACCATGCCTCTTTGGGAAGCGAAGAAAAAATGTCCGCAGATGATCATCATGAAACCTAATTTCGAGAGATATCGTGCAGCTTCAAAGGGAATGTTTGATATTTTAAGAACGTTCACAGATCTGGTCGAGCCTGTTTCGATTGATGAAGGCTATATGGACATTACGGAAAGCTATGAGCTTGGGTCCCCGTTGGATATTGCGAAAAGTATTCAAAACCGTATCATGGAGCAGCTTGATTTACCGTGCAGCATCGGGATCGCCCCGAATAAATTCCTGGCAAAAATGGCATCGGACATGAAAAAGCCGATGGGCATCACAGTTCTAAGAAAAAGGGATATTCCGACCATCCTGTGGCCGCTTCCGGCTGGAGAAATGCATGGCATCGGCTCGAAGACAGCTGAAAAATTAAAAGGGATCAATATTGAAACGATCAAAGAGCTTGCTGAAGGAAATGATATTCAGTTGAAGCAAGTCCTGGGAATCAATGGCATCCGCCTCAAAGATAAGGCGAACGGGATTGATTCAAGAGCAGTCGATCCCGATTCTGTGTATGATTTCAAAAGTGTCGGGAATTCGACTACGCTTCCACGGGACGTGTCCAATCAGCAAGAGCTCCTGAATGTATTGAAGGAGCTTTCATCAAAGGTCTCACATCGATTAAGAAGAAAGAATGCACTGGCTAAAAATATTTCAATCATGATTCGTTACAAAGATCGCAAGACGATAACAAGAAGCCGCAAGCTTAAAAATCCCATTGTCAAACCAGAAGAAATCTTTGCAGCGGCCAGTCAGTTGTTCATTGAGCATTGGAATGGGAATGCCGTCCGTCTATTAGGGGTGACGGGCCAGGATTTAATAGAGGAAGAAGATGCATTCATGCAGATGGACCTTTTCTCATATGAAAAGGAAGCGGAAAAGGAGCCCCTGTATAAAGCCATCGACACTTTGAATCAACGATTCGGGAAAGGTTCGATCACAAAAGGCGTCAAAACGAAGGAAACAACATCCAATAGCAAGACTGATACAAGCTTTAACAAAGATTTTTTATTCGACTCCAAAGTGGAGCGTGAGGATTAAAGTTAAGCCTTTTATTTGCATCGAATGGGGAATACTGATACAGTGAAATCGATTATGATGCATGTGTTTATACACTCGAATCAGAAGGGACGTAGTAAAAATGTCAAAACAGCAAATAGGCGTTATCGGACTCGCCGTTATGGGAAAAAATTTGGCTTGGAACATTGAAAGCAGGGGATACTCGGTTTCAGTCTACAATCGTTCAAGCGAAAAAACCGAAGAAATGCTTAAAGAATCAAAAGGAAAAAATGTCACAGGTACATACAGCATCGAAGAATTCGTGAATTCGCTGGAAAAGCCCCGCAAAATATTGCTTATGGTCAAAGCGGGTGCTCCAACGGATGCGACAATCGATCAATTGACCCCTCATCTTGAAAAGGGGGATATCTTGATTGATGGAGGAAATACATTTTTTGAGGATACCCAGCGCAGGAACAAGAAATTAAGCGAGCTTGGGATTCATTTCATCGGAACTGGAGTGTCAGGTGGAGAAGAAGGCGCCTTGACAGGACCATCCATCATGCCGGGAGGGCAAAAGGAAGCCTATGATCTGATCGAGCCGATTTTGAAGGATATCGCAGCCAAGGTGGACGGAGATTCCTGCACGACCTATATCGGTCCGGATGGGGCCGGCCATTATGTAAAAATGGTTCACAACGGCATTGAATATGGGGATATGCAGCTGATTGCAGAAGCGTATTTCCTTTTGAAAAATGTACTTGGATTGTCTGCGGAAGAACTTCATGAAGTATTCGCGGAATGGAACAAAGGTGAGCTTGACAGCTATTTGATCGAGATTACCGCTGATATCTTCACAAAAAAAGATGAAGAAACCGGCAAGCCAATGGTCGATGTCATCCTCGATAAAGCAGGCCAAAAAGGAACGGGAAAATGGACGAGCCAAAGCGCCTTGAACTTGGGTGTACCACTGCCGATCATCACGGAGTCCGTCTTTGCCCGATTCATTTCGGCCATCAAAGATGAACGCATCAAGGCGAGCAAAGTGCTCAGCGGCCCAGGGAAGAAGGGATTCACCGGGGATAAAAAGGCATTGATCGAATCTATCCGCAAAGCGCTGTATATGAGTAAAATCTGTTCTTATGCCCAAGGCTTTTCACAGATGAAATATGCTTCAGAAGAATATGATTGGAATCTGCGCTATGGCGACATCGCCATGATCTTCAGGGGAGGATGCATCATCCGCGCCCAATTCCTGCAAAAAATCAAAGACGCCTATGATCGTGAAGCTCAATTGGATAACCTCTTGCTTGATCCTTACTTTAAAGAGATTGTTGAGAGCTATCAGTATGCACTGCGCGAAGTCGTATCAGTTGCCGTTCAAAACGGCATCCCTGTACCTGGCTTCTCATCGGCCATGGCCTATTACGACAGCTACCGTACAGAGACGCTGCCGGCCAATTTGATTCAAGCGCAGCGCGACTACTTTGGGGCGCACACCTATCAACGCGTAGACAAAGACGGAATCTTCCACACAGAATGGATGAAAAAATAAAAGCGGAACCTTCCTGTTCATCGACGTATGGGCTGGACCGACTCGAGTGAGATAAAGGAAACACGCGGGACAAAGTCCAGCGATGTTGACTTATCGTAAACGAGGGGAGGGAAGCCCGCTACTCGATAGGAAGGTGCAGCTGGATAAATAAAAGCGGAACCTTCCTGTTCATCGACGTATGGGCTGGACCGATAAACAACAGGATCGAGAAAGTGACTTCTCGATCCTGTTTTATCTGCAAAATGTGATCACCGCGATCGTTTCTTTCTGAACAACTTGCCAAAGAGGGAGTTGTTCTTTTTTTTGTTCTTTTTTTGCTCGCTGCTTTCAACCTTTGCAATGTCTGATTCTATATATATTTGTTCAATGTCCACTGCATGATCGTATGCAAGCACCAAACCGATTTCTGTCGTAGTTTGTGCATCATTGACAATCGAAAACGGAATTTCGTATTTATTTGAGAGTTTGATGAAGGGGGATAAATACGTGTAATCCATTTCTCCATTCAATAATAGCTTCGCCTTTTTGTGATTCCGCATGATGCCTTCCAGTTCGTTCAAGACTTTCCTTTCCCGGATCTGTCTTTTCGTCAATGCGACAACGACCCTTTCGCGAATGGTCCCCAGGAATTTTTTTCGTTCACCAGGCTTTGTCTGCTTCTCTCCATAAATCCCATTTTGAATGTAATCATCCACCGATGTCCGGTCCAAATCGACGTACCTCCTTAGAACTGTTGAGCTTTGCAATTTTTCCATCGCTAAATTATATGTTCAGCGGAATGGAACGGAACTTATGATAATCAAGAAGGATGAATTCCATGAAAAAACCAGGCGCCGCTCATTGGCAAGCCCTGGTTTTTTCATTTCAATTATGCGATGATTTGATCCAATAATAGAATCCTTGCCGGGGAAGCATCCGTACCTTGGATTTTCAACGGCGCGGCGATCATGAAATACGTTCCTTCCGGAACTTCTTCAAGCTGCAGGCCTTCAATGATGATCACGTCATTGGACATCAACGCTTTATGTGTCGGGTGTCCTTCCTGGGCTCTTTCGATGCCCAAAGAGTCGATTCCCACACCTGTGATGCCGACGGAAGCCAAATATTGTGCGGCATCTTCAGCTAAATAAATGAAATCAAAGTTGAATTCACGATCAAATGAGTTTTTCGTTTTGAATAAAATGAAATCGCCCTTTTGAATATCGTAGGAAATGATATCATTTTTCGTGATCTTTCCGTCGACTCTTGTCAAATCCAATACTCGGCATGGCCGAACCAAGTTTTCGATATCGATCGTCTCGATTGTTTCCCCATCATTGATCATGTGAAGCGGTGCATCGACGTGGGTGCCTGTATGGACATCCATGCAGATCCTTGATTCCGTTACGTGCCCATTTGTATTCGTTTCAACATTCGGCTGCTTTTCGGGCTTGTTTTTATATACAGGCATGCCATTATAGATTGGTGCGGTAATATCATAAATTTTCATCTTATTCCCCTCCAGAAAAAATTAATAGTTTTAACAGTTATCTACGTCCAGGTTTGTGACTGGCCACCAGAAAAATCCATCCTTTGCCAGAAGCTCGTCCGCTGCCCTTGGCCCCATTGTGCCTGCTTCATAATTCGGGAAGCCAGTATCCTTAGTGCTTTCCCAAATATCCGAAATTTTGTCCACAAAACTCCAGGATAAAGCCACTTCGTCCCAGTGGGTGAAATTAGTCGCATCTCCTCGCATACAATCGTGCAGCAGCTTTTCATAAGCTTCAGGAGTATTCATTCCATCCACGCTTTTGTTGGAGAAGTTTAATTTCACTGGAGTCGTTTCCATTCCTTGGCCTGACTTCTTCGCATTTAAGTGGAGCGTGATTCCTTCTTCAGGCTGGATATGAATTACCAGTAAGTTTGGAGCAAGCGGCTTATCCATGCTGTAGTAAAGGTTCATCGGTATATCTTTAAATTGCACGACGATTTTGGTGGATTTCGCTGTCATCCGTTTACCTGTACGGATATAAATGGGGACTCCTGCCCATCGGAAGTTGTCGATCATCAACTTACCGGCTACATAAGTTTCTGTATTTGATTCTTCATTAACATTATGTTCTTCCCTGTAGCCTGAAACGGATTTCCCATCGATTTGACCTTCTCCGTATTGGCCTCTTACAAAGTAATCTTTAATTCCTTCATCCTTTATCGAACGAAGTGCACGAAGCACCTTCACCTTTTCGCTCCGAATTTCATCTGTCGTCAACTTAATCGGCGGCTCCATGGCTAAAAGCGCGACCATCTGAAGCATGTGGTTCTGCACCATATCGCGAAGGGCGCCGCTTTTTTCATAGTAGCCTCCGCGCTCTTCGACACCAAGGGTTTCACTTGATGTCACTTGTATATTGGAAATGTAGCGATTATTCCAGAGAGGTTCGAAGAGTGCATTGGCAAAGCGAATGACTTCGATGTTCTGGATCATTTCCTTTCCTAAGTAATGATCGATCCTGTAAATTTCATCTTCAGAGAAGGCGGTCCGGATCCGCTCATTCAATTCTTGGGCAGATGGCAAATCATGCCCGAATGGCTTTTCGATGACTAATCGTTTAAAGCCTGAAGTGTCTGTAAGTCCGTCTGATTTTAAATGTTCAGCAATCGTTCCGAAGAACTCCGGTGCCATCGCCAAATAGAAAATGCGGTTGCCATCGATTGAGTACTCTCCATCCAAATCATCGGCAAGCTTCTTTAAAGCCATGTAAGAATCCGAATCCGTCACATCATGTGCTTGATAATAAAAATGAGACACAAACTCATCGATATTATCGTTGCTTCCGATCGATGTAAGAACCGAGTCTTTGACATGCGCTTTGAAATCCTCATGTGACAATGGACGGCGGGCGACACCAATGACAGCGAATCGCTTCGTCAATTTCCCTTTATTGAATAAATGATACAGTGATGGATACAGTTTTCTCTTGGCTAAGTCTCCGGTCGCCCCAAAAATCATGATTAAAGAAGTCGGGATATCATTATGCTTCACAATTAAGTACCTCACTTTTTTAGCGTTCTTTTCTATGTAGTATTTACCTAGATCTTTTATTTAAAGGCCCTTTTCGCAAAGTTTGCTGCTATTAAATAAGGTTTATTTCCACTGAGGCCCTTCAACTGACCAGCTTTATTCACGCATCTTCAACTACATTCAGCAGCTTATGATGACAAGAAAAACTGTTAATAACAACTATCCTTTAGAAAAAGCCTTTATTTAAAATATTCTCTTCGAAAACAGACTTATAAAAAAACCCTGTACAAGTATTTAATTTTAGCGGTTTAAGTATTAATTCGCAAATGTTTCGCAACAATTTATCTCCAAGATAATATATTTAATTTATGAAATAAAATCATTAAAATATTTCATAAATATATTGTGGATGTATTTTAAGTTGTGTATGATTATGTTGAAAAGGAGGAGAGGGACCCATGATTTCATTGGATAATGTTTGTAAAACGTATAAAAGCGGCGAGATTGAGGTGAGGGCATTGAAAAATGTCTCCTTTGATCTTCCTGATAAATCTATTTCCGTTATACTCGGCCCTTCAGGATCTGGAAAGTCGACGCTGTTGAATGTAATCGGAGGGATAGACCGCCTAAGTCAGGGAAGCATCTCGGTTCTGGGGCGCGATATCAGCCGCTGCAAGGAAAAGGAGCTTACTGGCTATAGAAGGGAACTAATCGGATTTATTTTTCAATCCTATAATCTGATTTCAACATTGAACGTCAGGGAAAATGTAGAGGTAGGGGCTGAAATCAGTGAAAACCCATTGGATATAGATGATGTATTGGAAAAGGTGGGCATGCTCGATAAGAAACATAAATATCCCCATCAATTAAGCGGCGGTGAGCAGCAGCGGGTGGCCATTGCCAGGGCTCTTGTTAAAAATCCAAAGGTGCTGCTCTGTGATGAGCCGACGGGAGCATTAGATGAAGAAACCGGGAAAAAGATCTTGCATTTGCTGCAGGATATCAATAAAAAATATGAAACGACCATCCTCATCATCACTCACAATCAAGGGTTTGCCGACATGGCAGACTGGGTCGTGAAAATGAAAAGCGGGGAACTTGCTGCCATCGACCACAATGAATCGCCGGTTTCTGCCGAGAAGGTGAAATGGGTATGAAAAAGCTGTATAAAGGGATATTTCGGGAACTGATTCAAAAGAAATGGCAGTATGGAGGGACGATGCTGCTCATTATGATTGCCGTATTGATGTATGTCATGTTAAGTGCTTCCATTACAGCGGTCGATCAAAGCAATCAACGATTTAAACGGGATTATAAGCAAGAGGATTTTCATTTTTATGTATCGAGCCAGTTGGATTCTGAAGCGATTAAACAAATCGAAAAAAATAATGGCGTTGTCATTGAGAAGCGTATAACGGCTGATGTCGATCTTTCAGCCAAAAAGAGTCTGCGTTTTTTCAATCTTCCCCATTCAGTCAATCAAGCCTTTTTATCTGAAGGAAGGCTTCCTGATGAGAATCACGAGTTTGCGATATCGGAGGCGTTTGCAAAGGCGAACAATATAAAAGTTGGAGATATGATCAAGCTTAATGGAACGGATTGGAAGATCTCTGGTTTAGCCTATCTTCCCGATTATATCTATTCCGTAAAGAATGAAGAAGATTTGATTCATGATTCATCTGCTTTTGGAATAGCATTGACGAGTGAAAAGAATATCGATGCACTTGGACCACAAACTTTCTACTATGTAGGCAGGTGGAATGAACATAAACATGATCTTTCTAAATTGAAATCATCCATATCTAAGGTTTCCCCTGTTATCAGATGGGTCAATGCAAAGGAAAATTCACGGATATCATATATCAATACCGAAATCAAAGGTACAAGGTCTTTTACGACCGCACTGCCTCTATTTATTGCAATCATTGCTATGATGATGGTCATTATTTTAGTGAGGCGCCGTTTGCAAACGCAGAGGAAGCAAATCGGCACACAGCTTGCTTTGGGATACCGTCCCAGTGAATTGATTAAGGCATATATATTGTATCCGGTCATCGTGAGCCTATCCGGTTCGTTTCTTGGGATCATCTCAGGCCTTTTGCTGTCTCTCCCATTAACGGACTATTATACTTTTTTCTACAACCTGCCCTTATTGTCTCGGTGGGGGATGAGCCCGTTCGTGATTTTGGGAGCCGTCTTTGTCCCACTCATCTTGCTCGTGTCAGCGGGGTATTGGGCTATCCGAAAACAAGTGTCGCTTTCTCCGATTGAACTTTTGCGCCCCGCTTCGACAGACAAGAAAGGCCGAAAGCCAAGGAAGTCCATTCCGATCGTCAAAGGTTTTAAAATGCGCTTTCGCCTAAGGATGCTGACCAAAAATATTGGCAGGATCGTTTATTTGCTCATCGGAATCTGCTTTGCCACCATTCTGCTCATGTATGGATTCATCAGCATGAACTCCATGGATGTATTGATGAACAAAACCTATCAAGAAGGCATGAATTATAATTACGGCATTTATTATCAAGAGCTCAAGCAAGGGAAGCTTCAGGGCGAAGCGGATGTATTCTCGATTGCCGAAGCTGATGTGAAAAGTAAAAATGCTGCTGAACCGAAGAAAATCCAGCTTTATGGCATTGATCAAGGCATCCACTCACTCAACTTAAAAAATAAAGATGGAAAGGATTTATCTTCATCCATGGATGGGGGGATCATCCTTAACAAGGTGGTTGCCTACTCATTGAATGTAAAAAAAGGAGACCAGGTCACGATTAAAATGTTGTCAAATGACAAAAAGAAATCATTCCGGGTGAAAGGAATCGCGGAGTTGTATACAGGAACTTCCGCTTATATTGATCGGAAAGAGCTGAATCAGCTAGCCGAATATCCTGAAAATGCCTACTTGGGCAAGTGGACCATGCAAAAACCAAAAAAGGAAAAATCTGTTCTAATGGTTGAAAATAAACAAGATATGATGGACTCTATGGAATCCTTGATGGGACCGATGAGGTATTCGATTTTTATTATGGCTTTCCTGGCATTCTTGATAGGCTTGATCATCATTACATTGATCACCAACTTGATCGTCGATGAAAACACGGCTGCAATCTCTCTTATGAAAGTCATTGGCTATGAAGATTCGACCATATCGAAATTAATGCTGAATATTTATACCCCAATCGTCTTCCTGGCATATGTCATCGGGGTTCCATCCGCTATTTACAGCATCGATGCCTTGATGAAATCAATCGCAAGCCAGACGAATTATGTGCTTCCTGTTTCCGTAGATCCGATTATGTTCGCAGTGGGCCTTTTATTGATTTTGGCATGCTACTATGTGTCGATATGGATCGCCAAACGAAAGCTCAAGAAGGTTTCGCTGCAGGAAGTGCTGAAAAGGCAAGAGGGATGAACTTTGTGTTAAAATAGCACCAAGTGAACATCGTAGGAGGTCGTTTGATTGGAGCTTTTGTTTTTGGGTACAGGGGCTGGAGTGCCCGCGAAAATCAGAAATGTTACATCACTGGCTTTAAAGCTATTGGATGAAAGGAAAGCTGTGTGGCTTTTTGACTGTGGGGAAGCCACACAGCATCAAATCCTTTCAACGAATTTAAAGCCGAGGAAAATAGAGAAAATTTTTATTACTCACCTTCATGGCGATCATATTTTCGGGCTGCCTGGTTTTTTGGGGAGCCGTTCCTTCCAGGGCGGGACATCATTGTTGACTATATACGGTCCAAAGGGGATCAAGGAATTTATTGATGTCTCATTGAAAATCAGCGATACCCATCTGCAATATCCGCTTGAAATCATCGAGATCGATGAGGGTACGGTCTTTCAAGATAAACAATTTACAGTGGAGGCCCTGCCTCTGGACCATGCGCTTCCTTCGATTGGCTATCGGATCATTGAAAGCGACAAACCAGGCACTTTACAGGCAGACAGACTTGCTGAAATGGGGATTAAACCTGGTCCGCACTTCAAACATTTGAAAGAAGGGAAGTCCATTACTTTGGAGGATGGTTCCGTCATTCATGGAGCTGATTTTTTAGGCCCTCATCAAAAAGGGAGGATCGTGGCAATCCTTGGGGATACACGTCCGTGTGATAATGCCGTGGAATTGGCAAGGGATGCCGACCTGCTCGTACATGAAGCTACATTTTCCGCAGACAGTGCGGAAATGGCCCACAATTATTTTCATTCAACGACTGCACAGGCGGCGGACATCGCGATGCGCGCCAATGTACGATCACTTGTGTTGACGCATATCAGCTCCCGCTACGGGAAAGACGATTGGGCTTCCATGCGCGAGGAGGCGAGGTCCATCTTTGCAAATTCGGATATCGCATTTGATTTTATGGAGATTGATATACCGTACTCAAACCGCGAAACGGGGGAGTAGAATGAAAAAAAATATATATCTCGTCCGTCATGCCAAAGCAGAAGGGCAGGAGTTTTCTGCGTCTTTGACCGAACTTGGTAGAAGGCAGGCTCAAGGGCTCATTTCTTTTTTTCAAAATAAAAAGATTGATCGAATCGTCTCAAGTCCGTTCCTAAGGGCTATGGAAACGATACGGCCGCTGGCTGAGTCAATCGATTTAAATATTGAAGAGGATGTGCGCCTTTCGGAACGGGTGCTGAGCCAAGAGGATTTCCCTGATTGGAAAGACAAATTAAGAGAAAGTTTTGATGATTTCAGTTTGGCCTTCCCTGGCGGGGAATCCTCCCAAGCCGGGTTCGACCGGGCAAAATCGCTTATAGAGGAAATACGTAAGTCACCTTATGAAAATATCATTTTAGTCAGCCATGGGAATCTATCGACGCTGCTCCTGAGGCAATTCGATGAGCAGTATGGATATGAGCATTTGATGAACCTGACCAATCCTGATGTCTATCACATCAGGATGGATGGCGATTCTGTACATATTTGGAGAATATGGGAGTGAAATTGGTTACCGAGCAAGTCTTCGCTTTCCGAAGGCGCATCGGAATTTACAAAATGCTCTTCAATCTACAGCAATTACCATGTAATGATTACCAAGTAAATATAAAAAAATGACAAAAGGCATCGGGATAAGTTCCTCCCGATGCCTTTTGTATGGTTAATAACGAAAAAGTTTACAGCCAGCCCCGCTCATATTGCTTTGGAGGTTCGATGTCGACTCTAAGTTCTTTGGCAGCCGTTCTTGGCCAGTAAGGATCCCTTAACAGTTCTCTGGCTAGGAAAATGAGATCTGCCCGGTCATTTTGAAGTATTTCCTCAGCTTGGATACCGGTGGTGATCAATCCGACAGCACCCGTTGGCACATCTGCGCCATGCTTGATGGCTTCAGCAGGCTTGACCTGATAGCCGGGATATACAGGAATTTGCGCCGGTACTACGGCCCCTGAGCTGACGTCGATTAAATCGACTCCCTGTTCTTTCATCCACTTTGCCATGGATACGTAATCTTCGACATCGAGTCCTTCCGGGTGATAGTCGCGTGCTGATACGCGTACAAATAATGGGCCATCCCATACTTCTTTCACCGCCTCGATGATTTCCTGCAGGAAACGGTAGCGGTTTTCAGGGGAGCCTCCGTATGTATCCGTGCGTTTGTTCGTTAAAGGAGAAAGGAATTCGTTGATCAAGTATCCATGCGCACCATGAAGCTCAATCACATCAAATCCGGCTTTTTTCGCGCGTACGGCGCCTTCCTTGAATGCTTGAATCGTTTCTTGAATATCTTCATCCGTCATTTCCTTTGGTGTTTTCATGTCTCCATTGAATGCAATCGCGGATGGTGCAAGGATTTCGCCTTCCAGAACGGCTTTTCTTCCGGCGTGGGCCAATTGAATCCCTGTTGCCGCCCCGTGGGCTTTCATCATCTGTACAAGCTTGGAAAGCCCCTCTACATGTTCATCGCTCCAAATCCCTAAGTCCTGCGGTGAAATTCTTCCTTGAGGAGTCACAGCTGTAGCTTCCGTGATAATCAATCCGACTTGGCCTACAGCCCTGCTCGTATAGTGGGTATAGTGCCAATCCCCGGCCATTCCATCTTCGTTTTCGCATGAATACATGCACATCGGTGCCATGACGATACGATTTTTTAATGTAAGATCTTTTATTTTATAAGGTTCAAACAGTTTTTTATTTGCCATATTGATTGCCTCCCAACTATTTAGTGACCCTAAATATGGTATCCATTATATCAGCGTTTAACCGGTGTTCAAAGAAAGATGCTTATCAGTGCCGGCGATGTCTTCTCAGTTCCTTCAGTGAGTACATCGTGCCCCTCCATTCGATTCCTCCCCGTTTGAACGTCAGAAAGGTCGCCCTCAGAATCGAATAGAGAAAGAGGCATGCTGTGAACGGGAAGACAAGAAAGAGCCAAGGGGAAAAGTTGGTCATCTTCTTGATGACAGCTTTGTACAGGAAAAACAGCAAAGCAATGACGATGACTGATAAAAGCTTTGACCACCCGTCCCCTGTAAAGATGAGAAAGAAAGGGAGCACCTGTGAAATGAATACTGCTGCTATGGCGAAAACAACCATGGCTGCCTGATAATTGAACCCGGCAAACGTATTTTTTTCCAGTCCCTTCAAGGCCGACAGCAATGACGGGTACCATTCAACCTGAAGAAGCGACAGCCCTGTCGACATTCTTTGTTTGTACCCAAAGCGTTTCACAAGCATGCCCAATTGCAGGTCTTCATCAGGGCAAGCTTTTATTTCCTCATGTGTTCCGATTCGGCTGTACACTGAAGAACGAATCAGATTGAATGCCCCGATGCCGATCCCGATCTTGGATCGATCATCATTTGCTTTCCACGGCCGCTTGTAGTACGAAAAGCCAAAAAGGAAGAAGGCAACGAATGTTTTCAGCCAAAATGGCTCTGCCTTCAAATCTGGTGCTGCTGTCAAATGGTCAATCTTATTTTTTATCATGTAATTCACGGCTTTCCCCACCGCGTGTTTCTCAAAAACCACATCAGCATCGGTAAATAAGATCAGCTCCCCATCAGCCTGTTGAAACCCTTTATATAAGGCATGGTTTTTTCCGAGCCATCCATCCGGCAGCCTTTCGATGTGGATGACTGACAGCTGAGGGTGATTTTTTGCCATTTCATCCATGATTGTTCCAGTGCCGTCCGATGATCGATCGTTGACAAGGACCCACTGGATGTTCCTATATGTCTGTTGAAGCTGGCTTTCAATGCTTCTGCGTATATAATCTGCCTCATTTTTGGCCGCAATGACGATCGAGACAAGCGGACCATCCCTCAATGCACTGGTCGATTCCAGCTTTTCTATTTTCCTTATGCCGATGAGTAAGTCAATGGCAATCACAATCCATACAATTAAAATCAAACCGAGTAAATAATGCATCCATTCACCAATTTCATTTTGTTTTTTTCTATTATATCCTAGATTCCGATATTTTTAGGGTATATGGTGTTCTTTCTTTTAGTCTTCAATGGTAGTGAAGGTTGATTTCCGTGCAAGTCTCTTCCTTCCGCGGGCCTCACACGAAGTGAGGTCGTTCGATGTTGGCACAGGACAAGGAACGCTTCGACAGCGACACATCGCACGAAAAAAATGCCTGGCATTTTTTGAGGTCGTACCGAACTTAATCGTTCATCCTTGCTCTATTCCTCCTCCGTTTTTCCTTCCGGAGTCTTCGACCTGCACTACAATCAACAGCTGGAAAGAGCTAAAAGCAACAAAAAGATTTAACAGAGCCTCTATTGAGGTTGATTGGAGCGGAAGGTGCGAGACGCCGGAGGCTCACCTGCGCGCCCCTCGGAAAGCGAGCATGCTTCCGAGGAAATCAACCTTGCACAGACTTTGATTATAAATATAAAGAATTTCTAATAGATTGTCGTTTTTAACTTTTTTAAATAGGAATCTTTCATAAATGGCGATTGCAGCGAAAGGTACGGATATCGATTGGATTCCATACTCCTTATAGGAACATAATGACAATTTGCCTTAATATCTGTAAACTGAAGTAAGAATGTTCGTTTGATTTTATATAAAAATAATAATTATAGGTGATGATGAAAATGACATTTTGGCAAAATGACATAGCTAAGCTGATTCTTCCAACCCCGTTTGCCGTCGGGGATGTGAACGTATATTTGTTGAAGGGTGAGAAGCTCACCTTGATCGACGCCGGCCCCAAAACCGATGAGGCATGGGAAGCCTTTCTTTTTCAACTTTCCCAGATTGGATTGACCCCAGAGGATATCGAGCAAGTGGTCTTGACACACCATCATCCCGATCATGTCGGCCTGCTGGACTGGCTTCCGGATGATCTGCCGGTTTATGGCCATACATATTGTCGGAAATGGCTATTTCGAACGAATCAATTCGATGAAGAACATGACCGCTACTATTATGAGCTCTTTCACCAATTCGGCGTCGAGGGTAATGTGGATGATATGCTGAAAACCATGAAATCCCCCTTGAAGTATTCCTGTCAGCGGCCATTGACGGGTACCCTTCAAGAAGGGGATGCAGTTCCTGGCTGTCCGGGATGGTTGGTGCTGGAAACTCCCGGACATGCCCAAAGCCATTTATCATTTTTTAATGAGAAAACCGGGACCTTGATTGCCGGTGATCATATATTGGCGACGATCTCATCCAATCCGCTGCTGGAACCGCCTTTAAAGCCGGATGAAGCAAGGCCGAAGCCGCAGCTTCAGTACAATGCATCATTGAAGAAAATGCTCGACTATCGCATTACAAAAGCATACACGGGGCATGGGACAGAGGTGCTGAAGGTGCATGACCTGATTGAAAGAAGGCTTTCAAAGCAGCATGCCCGCGCCAAGCAAGTGAAGGACATGATCTCTAAACAAGAGAAAACCGCCTTCGAAATCTGCAAAGAGATGTTTCCGGCCGTTTACGAAAAGGAGCCAGCCTTGACTTTATCGGAAAGCGTCGCACAATTGGATTATTTGATTTCCGAGGGGGAGATTGAATCGATTGAACGTGGCGGCGTCTATTACTATCATGCTTTATGAGGGAGAGGATAACCATCGTGAATAATCAGCGTCTTCATGGGAAAAACGTTGTCATTACGGGGGCGTCTGCGGGGATCGGTGAAGAGATGGCATACCTTTGCGCCCAGAATGGAGCCAATGTATTCTTATTGGCGCGAAGGCTGGACAAGCTTCAATCAATAAAAGAAAAAATTGATTCTGACTACGGGGTTCACTGCTATATCTCCAGCTTGGATGTTTCCGAACATGATCAAATCCCGGCTGTTTTTCAAACAGTGTATGAAAAAATGGGCCGCGTCGACGTACTTGTGAACAATGCCGGCTTTGGCGTTTTTGATGAAATCCTTGATGCGGACTTCAATGACATTTCCGGAATGTTCAATGTCAATGTCCTCGGCTTGATCGCCTGCACTCAGCAGGTCATATCGGACATGTGCCATCATCGTTCTGGCCACATCATCAATATTGCTTCCCAAGCAGGAAAATTGGCCACCCCGAAATCAAGCGTCTATGCTGCGTCGAAGCATGCGGTCCTCGGCTTCACGAACAGCATCCGGATGGAGCTTTCTCGATCTGATGTATATGTCACCGCCGTCAATCCTGGACCGATTGCGACCAATTTTTTTGACGTTGCCGATGAATCAGGCACATATGTGAAAAATGTTGAAAAATTCATGCTCACACCCCACTATGTCGCCGGTAAAGTAGTTTCGCGCATGCTCACCAATACGCGTGAAATCAACCTGCCTGGATGGATGAACATAGGGAGCACTTTGTATGCCTTATTTCCAAGGCTAGTGGAGCGGATCGGGAAAAATGCATTTTTTAAAAAATGATGCTGTTGCCGCAGATATTTCTGCGGCATTTTTTTCTGTTTTTTGAAGAAATAGCCATAAAAAACATTTTATTAAATCTTTTTTTCTACGTTTGCCGTCTAATCGTTGAGAGGGAAGGGGGAATGGGTGATTGGACCAGCTTAAGATCATAAAAAAAGCAAAAAAAGGGGATCACGAGGCCTTTTACCAGTTGATGCAAAGCCATAAAGAACGGCTTTACCGGATTGCATACTCGTATTTGAAAAGCGAAGCCGATGCGCTTGAAGCGATTCAGGAAACGACATTCAGGGCGTATCGTTTCATAAAAAAATTAAAAAAGCCTGAATTTTTTTCCACATGGCTCATTCGGATCCTGATTAATTACTGCAACGATGAATTAAAGAAGCGCAATCGAATCGTTTTTAGCGATCAGGTCATTGAAACAGCCGGCTCCAAGGAAGATCTCTATCCCATTGAAATCGAGGAAGCCATCAATAGCTTGGATGAAAAATATCGCCAAGTCATCACGATGAAGTACTTGCATGACCTGAAAATCAAAGAAATAGCCATGATAATGGACTCTCCTGAAGGTACGATTAAAACGTGGCTTGCAAAAGGACTTCGATTATTGAAGCAGGATCTGGGGAGGAAAGGGGATGTCCGGGATGCATGAATACGAAAGAGAGCTTTCCAATGCTAAAGAGAAACTCAATCATATCACGGTACCGGAAGATGCGCTGGACCGGGCGATTTTAGCCGGGATCGAAAAGGGTAAGTCTTCCAGGGCACGCCGCATTCACGCCAGGTATTGGATCCAATCGAGTGCGGCCGCTATACTTTTCTTGATGCTGCTGGCAGGTGCCATCCATCAATCGGACTTGGTGGCCGGCTATGTGAGGAAGCTGCCCGGAATGGAAAAAATCGTGGAGTTGGTTCATCAGGATAAAGGGCTCGTCGATCTTGTCAATCACAATTTTGTCCAAAAGATTGGAAAGAGCGACTCCCACGGAGGGGTGACTTTCACAGTCGAGAATATCATTGCCGATGATCAGCAAATGTTTCTGTATTACAAATTGTCTGCCGCCGATGGCCGTAAATTCAAGGACGTGAAGCTGAAGCAATTATCGCTACAAGATATCCATGGCGAAAAAATCAAAGAGTATACCCTTGGTTTCACTCCTGATATTGGAGATGTTGACAAAGCGAAGACACAGCTGTTCGAGGCCGATTATGGACTGACGCATCCGTTGAATGACCAATCTTACCAGCTTGAGGTCCGGCTTGGGGGAGATCCATCACTGGAAAATGAAGTTTGGCGCATCCCGATCACGCTTGACCATACTAAAATGGGCCCAAGTCAAACAATCCGGGTCAACAAGACCGCATCGGTCGAGGGACAAAAGGTTTTCATTAAGAATGTCGCCTTTTCACCGACGAGGGTGGCTGTCTCCGTTGACTATCCCGAAGGGAACAGCAAGCAGATCTTAAATATGGAAGACTTGGAGCTGGTCGATGAAAAAGGGGAGGCGTGGTCCCGGGTATCAAATGGAACAACACGGTCCGGCGAAGGAAATCATGTGACATATTATCTGGAAAGCAATTACTTCAAGAAGCCGAAGCGGTTATATTTGGTGTTCCATAAGCTGCAGGCGCTTGATAAAGATGAGCTCGAAGTCGTGGTCGACCCCGCGCATGAAAAACTCGTGAAAGCACCGAAGGATGGCAAGCTGGAGAAAGTGAAGTATGTGCCGGAAGGACATAACCTTGAGTTTACCTTGAAGGGGGATTTCCGCCTCGGAAGTGTTTTTACACAATATATGGCTCCTAAAGGGGAATTTAAATATTTACATGAAGATGAATATAGACATTCCGGAGACGATAAAGGCACAATTGTATATGGATTCGCAGACCCGTTGAAGGATCCGAACGAGCTGCTGACGCTCAAGCTGAACGCTTATCCCGCCTATATCCATGGGGATGTAAAGATTCGGCTTAAATAATAAAGGTTGTTGCCTTTCCCGACCTAACGGCCCTAATCTTTATGAAAAGACCCAAACACAAAATAGAAGCAGCCAACTCTCTGGCTGCTCAGGCTGTCGAGAAACTCTCGACAGCCATTTTTATTTTCATTTACTTCAATAATTCACC
>NZ_RCVZ01000025.1 GCF_003668575.1 Falsibacillus albus
ATTTAAAATAAAAAATTGAATTAACGTTGACGTTTGTTTTGTTCAGTTTTCAAAGATCAATTTTGCTGTCGCCTTCTTTGACAGCGACTTTATTAATATAACATCTTGTCCGTTTTGAGTCAACAACTTTTTTTCAAAAAGTTTGTTAGCAATTTCTGTTGTTTTATCGGACAAGAAATAATATATCACGATAACAATCCCTTTGCAATAGTTTTTTTATAAAAAACGAAAGATATCTTTAAACCTCGACTAGTCTTTTCACGACCATCGATCCAACTCATAATCATGTATAAGCAATCATACTATTAAAACAGATAACATTGAGAGGAGAACTTTCATTGCTCATCAAAACAGCATTTCTTATTTCATTTTTTATGGCATTATATTTATTTTCCTATTCTTTCATTGAAGGCTTAAAGCTTGGAGATAAGTATGGGAAGCCTAATATAGTGACATTTTTATTTTCGTTCATTATGGCTTTTGTTTTTTCAGGCATGACATATCTGTTCATAGAATAAAAATCCCCGGCACTGCCGGGGATTTTTATTCTTCTCTTATAATAGAAGATATCGCTGCATCCACAAATTGTCCTTTCTCAAAGAAACGCTTCCTTAATACTCCTTCAAACACAAACCCATTTTTATGGAGAACTTTTTGAGAAGCTATATTCTCAGGGTCATAAAATGCCTCCATCCGATTTAAATCCATTTCTTCGAAGCCAAATCGGACAATTTCTTTGATCGCTTCTGTCACGATCCCCCTGCCCCAAAAGTCCGGATGGATTTCATAACCGATTTCCGCTTTCCGATGCTCCCTTTCAATTTCATGAAAACCTATGGTACCGATCAATTCATGGTGTGGCTTAATGGTGATGGCCCATCTGATTTGCTTTCCGGCAGCAAAGCCTCTCAATAGCTTTTGGATGAGCTGCTCTGCTTGTTCAATAGATTGAAAAGTTTCTAAATCATAATACTTTGTAACTTCATCCAGCGAAAAATTAGCGTACATTTTTGGCGCGTCTTCCATGTTAATCTGTCTCAACTTTAAATGTTCAGTATCCAGATCTACAAAACTTTGAAATACTCGATCCATGGCAGTCCCCTCCCTAACACTTTTTCCTGATTTTTTGATATAGATTATGTATGTCACTCCACCCATAGCATAATTCCTTAAAATCTCGGCCTCCAATAGTGATGATTTCTTCACCAAGATGCTCTGGAGTAAACGACTCATAGAAGTGTTTGGATGGGTTGTCTTCCAATACCCATACATTTATTGAAGAAAAGCCCTCTGCAATAAGATCTCTTATCCCCTGGCGCAGAAATTCAGTTCCAGCACCTTTTCTCTTGTATTCTTCCAATATGTAGATAGCATAAAGCTCCCCATCAATTCCGAAACTATTCGTTCTTTCTTTTCCGAACGCCGCAAACCCCACAACAGTGGAATTTTCTTTAAGTACATATACATGGTGATCTTGAGCCAAGCTTTTCTTCCATAATGTATATCTTCTTTCAACACTCATTGATTTTAGATAGTCTTCATCCACGATACCTTTGTATGCCTGCTGCCAGCTTTTTACATGGACTTCCGCAATGCCCCTGGCGTCCTCAGGCTTAGCCTTGATGATCATCTATCTCCCCCCTAAACAGATTCCATATCATTTTTCATTAACTCTAACTGCTTGCTCTTTCTTTCATTCAGCAAAAATATCGAGATTCCTGCAATTACAACTCCTCCCCCCAATATTTGTGTGGCATGCAAGCTTTCGTGCAAAAGAAAATAAGCCAAGATCGAAGCACCTACAGGTTCAAACAGTATCGCCATAGATATTGTCGATGTACTGACCCATTTAAGGGACCAATTAAACAAGCTATGTCCGAGCAAATTGGGAATGAGGGCAAGAAGCAGGAAATAAACCCAGTCTTCTGCAGGATATGGTCCCAGCTTTTCTTTCGTGAAGAGTACATAAATCAATAAAACTACGGAGCAAATAAAATAAACGACAAATGTATAAGTCATAAGTGAGAGCCGTTTCCTTACATGTTGACCAAACAACAAATATGCTGTGACTAGCGCACAGGCAGCCAACGCCAATACATCTCCGAATAAAGCACTTCCGCTGATTTGAAAATCGCCCCAGCTTATGATCACACTCCCGGCAATGGCAATGACTCCACACAGGATTGCTTTAAGAGATAAACGTTCATTAAAAAATAAGAAGGTTCCTAAAAACGCAAACAACGGCTGGAGCGTCACCAAAACGGTCGAACTTGCCACCGATGTGTAATTTAAGGATTCGAACCATAAAATAAAATGAAAAGCCAAAAAAATACCTGCTATCAATGAATATATCCAATCACGTATTGTAATCAGCTTCAGTTCTTTCATATTTTTAATGAAAAAGAATGGCGCCATTAAAAGTACTGTAATAAATAAACGATAAAATGCGATGACTCCTGCATCTGCTGATGAGACTTTCACTAAAATGGCAGATGTTGAAACGGACACGACACCGATGCCAAGGGCTAGATAAGGGTTTACTTTTGGGGTCTCCATTACATGATCTCCTTTTATTAAAATAAAACATGAAGAACATTCCATGAATATGATAAAATGTACACATTATTCTATCTTTTCACTAAAAGAATTACCATTGTTTTTTTAAGGCTCTTTTAGCAAAGTTTGTTGCTATCCATTAAAGGTTATGTAAAGTTGATTTGCTGCAGGATGCTCGCTCCAATCAACCTCATATGATAAGTTATTTGAAAGAAATTAAGAACAATCTTTGATAAAAGAGCCTTTTATAAAGAAAAAGGAGGGATTATTATTGGGGGGATTTGGTTTAAGTCTCGAATCTGAAATCATCATTAAATTATGCATCTCTGCGGTATTGGGACTTGTAATTGGACTCGAACGTGAATTAAAGAGAAAACCTGTCGGGCTGAAAACAAGCCTTGTCATATCCATTGTAAGTTGCTTGTTGACTATCGTCTCCATTGAATCTGCATACTTGTTCCCTGAGCATGGCGATGTAAATATTACAATGGATCCATTACGTCTTGCTGCACAGATTGTTTCTGGAATCGGTTTCCTAGGAGCAGGTGTTATATTACGGAGAGGGAATGACAGCATTTCAGGACTGACAACTGCCGCCATGATTTGGGGTGCAGCCGGAATAGGGATCGCCGTAGGTGCTGGATTTTATGTTGAAGCGATAGCCGGTGTAGTTTTATTGATCATCAGTGTTGAATTTATTCCATACTTGATTAAATTGATTGGTCCTCAAAAGCTTCGTGAGAAAGAACTATTAATCAGAATCATCCTCACTGATAAAAAGAGCATTGATACGGTCATCACTAAGATTCAGGAGGAAAGGATTTCAATAAAAAACATCCGCATCAAAGACAAACAAGACCTGACGCATTTATTAGAATTGAAAATTACGGTGAACTTCAAGCGAAGGACCACCGATGTCTATTATACAGTCTCCGATATTGACGGTGTTCAAAGTACGGAAGTAGAAAGTCTATAAAATCTTTTTCCGGCATTTTCATTGATCTGATCCATTAAGATAGGAGCAGTTTCCGGAGTAGGTTCCTGCTCTTATCTAAAATAATTGTCCAATTTTTAGTTGACAAAAAAACATATTTTCCATTATTATAGTTCTTGTCAGAACAAAGATGAATTTTTCATCTTACATAATTCTCACGGGGCATTAGCTCAGCTGGGAGAGCGCTTCGCTGGCAGCGAAGAGGTCAGCGGTTCGAGCCCGCTATGCTCCATACTCAAAAAACCCTTGCATAGCAAGGGTTTTTTATTTTCTTCAACTTCCCCTATATCTTTGATTCAGCAATAGGCTCACGGAATGCCTCGATCACCTCTTGGTCACACCGAGGACACCTGAAACTGTAAGGAAAATGAATTGGATAATATATCCTATCACTTTCTTATCTTGAATTAGCATTTGGGAACATGACCTCTACCTTCGTCCCAATATCAAGATCACTCGTAATCGTCAGTTGTCCGTCATATTTATCGACGATTTTCTTCGCAATGGACAGCCCGATACCGTGCCCGCCTTTTTTGCGATTCCGGGATTTATCTACTCGATAAAAGCGATTCAGCACAAGGGGAATTTCATCTTCAGGTATTCCTATCCCCCAATCTTGAATGACCAATCTGACATCATTATTCCCTGGAAGCAGGTGGATTGCGACTTTCTTCCATTCAACGGAATACTTAATTGCATTATCAATCAAGATGAACAACAATTGTTCAAGATGATTCTCCCCTACTAATATATGTTCTTTATTTTCAAGACCGTACGTATCCAATTGAAATTCCGGATAAATCGTTTCAAATTTCTCAATCACCCTCTCGATGATAGGGCCAGGGTTGATGGGTTCAGTTGACTCTTCCTGTTCAGCTTCAGAATCAAAGCGGGTCAATTCCAATAAATTCTTCACTAAATGATTTAACCTCTCCACTTCATTCAAAGAGGAGTTCAATGATTTTTCCAGCACTGCAGGATTGTCTTTCCCCCATCGGTTGAGCATAGACAAATTCCCCTGAAGTGCAGCTAATGGCGTTCGCAATTCATGCGAAGCATCCTCGACAAATTGCTTTTGCTTATTAAATGACAGTTCCAATTGGTCCATCAGTTCATTAAAATGAATAGCCAGCTGGGAAATTTCATCACGGTTGTCTTTCACGACCACGCGTTCTTTTAGTCCAAATTTTTTGATGCGTGCCAATGTCATGGAAATGTCCTGCAGCGGCTTTAATAACTGATTAGATAAGAATAATCCTCCGACCACGCTCACCACAATCGCCCCTAAGAGGGTGAGAAGCATGACAGCCCCAAATTGGTCTAATAAGCTGTCAAAGGATTCCAGGTTTCTTACGATTTCAATGCTCCCTTTAAAACGGGGAGTGGAAATGACCTTTTTATCGATCAATAACCGGTCCTCTCCCACATGTTTCCGAACGATTCCGTTTTCAGAGACCAGCTTTTTCCACTTCTTATCGGTTTGGCTGACGGTGATCAAGGGTTTATCGTTTTGGTCGTACACAATAATCATTTCAGATTTCTCATTGATTCCTTGAAGAAATTCTTTGTCTTCCACTAATTGCTGCTGTTCAGAAGGCAAATGCCTTTCTTTTTGATAATAATGCTGCACCTCATTCATTTTATCCTGGATTGCAAGTTCTTCGTGATGTACCATCCAAGCGCTCATCACGAAGTATTGCAATAGGTTGTATGCAAAAAACAACCCCATGATCAAAGCCGCGGACCATAGAACGAGCTTCCATTTTATTTTGAAGTTACCAAGTTTCAGCATTAGCGCATCACATACCCTACTCCGCGAATGGTTTCGATATAATTTTCATTCTCTGGATTAATTTTTGATCGCAAATACCTAACATAAACATCCACAACATTTGTCTCACCATAATAATCGTAGCCCCAGATTTTCTCCATGATGAGATCCCTGGACAAAACCCTGTTGATATTTTGAAGGAAATATAATAATAGCTCATATTCACGTTTGGTCAACTCAACGATTTCATTACCTTTCTTGACCGATCTTGAAATCGTATCGACTTCAATCCCTTTAAAAGAAAGCTTTTGGGCAAGCTTTTTATCGTTCTTTTCTTGCCGTCGAAAAATTACACGCATTCTCGCGAATAGTTCTTCAATGGAAAACGGCTTGGAGATATAATCCTCGGCTCCGTTATCGAGTCCCATAACCCGATCCATGACACTATCGCGGGCCGTCAGCATGATAATGGGGGTGTCCTTTACTGCACTCAACCTCCTGCATACCTCAACGCCATTCAGTTCAGGAAGCATCAAATCCAACAGGATCAAGTCATAATCCTTTTCTAATGCTTTTTCAAGCCCTGTCCGTCCATTATGAGCTATTTCCACTTCATACCCTTCGTGCTTTAGTTCAAGTTCTAAAAATTCTGTGATACTCTCTTCATCTTCGATCAACAAGATTTTTTGCATTACAGTACCTCCCAATGGAATCAAAGTGGCTCATATCCCATGGATTTTTATCTTGGTATGGATGAGCATTAATCCCCTATTATTCTTGTCTGGCCGCTTTTCTTGATTTGATGAGCTTGAACACCCACCATAGCCCCAAGAGTATGACGGCACCGAATATCAGATAGGTGACCGGTTTCATATAACTTTGCGCGGTCTCCCAATTTTCACCGAGCTTGACGCCCATATATACGAGGACCATATTCCACGGGATGCAGCCAAGGAACGTGAATGTAATGAATTTACTCATCTTCATGTTGGCCATCCCGGCTGGCAGGGAAATGAAGGTCCGTATGACCGGCAGAATCCTTCCAAAAAAGGTAGCCGCGCTTCCGTATTTATCAAACCACGCTTCAGATTTTTTTACGTGATTCTGATTTAAAAGCACATATTTTCCATACTTTTCAATGAACGGCCTGCCCCCTTTCTTCCCAACCCAATATATCAAAATCGATCCGATCAGGTTCCCGAATACCCCAGCAAATATGACACTCCAAAAGGATAATTGTCCGTTTCCTACCAAAAATCCTCCAAATAGCATGATAACTTCACTCGGAAGGGGGATGCACGCACTTTCCACCAGCATCCCGAAAAAAATGCCCCATATGCCCAGTGAGGATATCGCATCCAAAATTAAACTATCTAATGAATTCATCAACTGATGCAGCATATTTCTCTCCCTCTAATACGTTGTCTGCTCCACAAAGGCGGTATGATCTACTTCTTCCATGCTTGTCCCGATTTGGGCCAGTTGAAGGATCACTTTCATTCCATTTGCAGCAGCGTTTCTTTTTTGTAGTTTTCTCATATTCTTCTTCATTTGAACCAAAATCATTTTATTCTCCATTAGAAGTTGAAGGTATTTCATCAATTCCTTTGGATTTGATGCCATTTTGGCCGCACCATTTTGCAGCAAGAACCTGGCATTGTCTTCTTCCTGACCCGGAATCGATTGAAATAACAGCATCGGGAGCTCATTTGCCGCTGCCTCTGAAATCGTCAATCCGCCAGGTTTGGATATAAGAAGATCGGCAATGAACATATATTCCATGATTTCAATTGTATACCCTAAAATCTTGATATTGATTGCACCCGAAGGCACTTTTTTTAATAAAGACAGATATAATTTTCTATTATGACCGCAGACAATAACAAATTGAACCGGCAATTCTGCCATTTCTTCGAGTACCGTAAACATATTTTCCCCAAATAAGCCATAGGCTCCAGCCATCACCAGCACTACTGGCTTGTGCGGATCGAGTTCGAACCTTTTCTTCAAAAATGGTTTGGACCCAGGTAAGTGTTCTTCTTTCCGGATGGGAATTCCGGTGATTGAAATTTTAGATTCATCCACCCCACAGTTCATCAAATAATCGGCGACACTTTTAGCCCCGACTAAATACTGGTCCGTATAGGGATGGATCCACACTCTATGATGCGCGAAATCCGTGATCACCGTCACGATTGGCGCCTTAACAAATCCTTTAGATTTCAAACCGGATAAACACCCGGACGCAAAGGGAAAGGTGCTGACGATCACATCCGGTTTAAATTGATCGATGTAGTTGATGACCTTTCTTGCATAGAATAAAGACCATTTTGCCATGTCATGAGAAAGTTGCAAATTGCTCGTCTTGGTATATAAAAATCCATAAAGAGAAGGAAATTTACTAATACTTTTAAGGAACATCGTACGGAAAAGAGGATTCATAACCGGATGAACCAATTGCATAAAATCCATCACTTGAATCTGTGAAGGTTCTGAAAATACCTTCGTTTCCTGGTTAAGGGCATGTGCCGCCTGCTTATGTCCTTCTCCATAGTCACTTGAAAAGATTAAAATCTTTTTCATACACATCATCACTGGCCTTTCCATCTGAACTATCAATAACACGTTAACATTCGATAATTAAAAAGGAGTAAAGCACATTTACTAAGTGTGATTAAAAGAAAATGAGAAGTTTCTCATAATTGCTGGTTGATGATCCTGTACGCCGTCAATAAAAAAAACAAGCGTTTGAAACCGCATTCGGTCCAAGCGCTTGTTTCAATTATTCAGAACGCATATTCAATGAATCTCTTTTCGTGATAGATAAATAAACGACCAATCCCAGAATGATGAAGATGAAAATGGCACTTGTTCCGGTCGTTCCTAATCCAAGTCCGCCATGTTTGGCCGGCTGCGACATGAAATCCCCTATGGAAGCTCCCAGTGGACGGGTTAAGATGTAGGCGATCCAGAAAGCAAGAACGGCGTTCATCTTGAACATATAGTATCCAATTGTTACCAGGGCGATCAATGCCGCGAAAATGATGCCGGATATCATGTAGCCAAGGTTAAGATCTTCAGAAATCAAATCACCCGCAGCTGTCCCTAGTGCGAAGGTAAATAAGATTGTCAGCCAATAATAGGCTTCACGCTTTGTCGTGAAAATCGAATGAATCGATAGTGTTTTTTCACTTGCATACCAAGCTGCAAACGTGATCGCCAATAAAATACTGAATACAATGGTTGAAGTGATGAGCGGCACTCCGAAATGATCCGTTAGGTTATCTGTCACCAAAGTCCCGACCACACTGATCAGCACAACGGCGATCCAATAAACAGCTGGGATATACTTGTTAGCTTTAAACTGGAAAATCAATGAGATGACCAGCAGCACGCTCATGATGAGCGTCGTATTCGTCAATCCGACATGCAGATGGAAGTTCAAATAATCCGCAGCGGTCTCCCCGACAGTCGTTGCCATAATTTTGATGATCCAAAAAAAGATCGTCACCTCAGGAACTTTACTTAATAAATGTCTCCCGAAGGTTGAATCATTTCTTTCGCTCTCCACTATCTCCTGGTTTTTATCCATGGCATATCATCCTCCTCAATCGATAGAGCATAAAATTAAAAGATTTCTCAAAAAGTGTAATGGGTTAACCTGTCCATTTTCATTAAAGTCAAATGAAGTGTTTATTAAAAAAGGATGATTTATTTTTCACAATGAGGAAATTTTACGAAAGGCTGTTTTCGTAAAGATTGTTGTTAAAATCTTACTGCCGATTTTAACGCGCAAATAGATGTTTAGCGTGTTGAAATATCAGATCCCGGCTCTTTTCTCGCTGATTAAGCCATTTTAAAGATAAAAAAATAAATGGACAGTGCTATTTTAGTCTTTAAAGCAGCAAAGTTTGAGAAAAGAGCCCTTATCAATTCATTTGATGAAAATTCATTATAGAGTGTTGATTGGAGCATCCTGCAGAGCAAATCAACTTGCACAAACTTTGATGAATAGCAATAAACTTTACCAAAAGAGCCTTTCCAAAAGAACTTATTAAATGAATAAAAACCACAACCTCACCAATCCCTTAGTCCTTACAAATTGATTGATGAGCATCAAGAGGTTAAAATGAACTACAATCAATATGAAAACTTCAAAGATGACGCTGCGCGGATGTCAGTAAATGATCGAGGTGAAAATCATGGATGAACTCGAAAATATCGTTGAGCACTTGAATAATCGGCCGCCTTCGATTTTAGGCAATGATAAGTTTCACAAATTTGCAATACTGCTGCCTTTAGTGAAAAAAGACGGTGAATATCATATCCTTTTTGAGGTCAGATCCCATGATATGAGACGCCAGCCAGGTGAAATTTGTTTTCCCGGAGGACGAATCGAACCTGGCGACCGTGATGCACGGAGTGCCGCCATTAGGGAAACTTCAGAGGAACTCGGGATTTCGACCGAGGAGATTGTCAATGTTTCACCGCTGGACTATATGGTCTCCCCTTTCGGTACAATGATTTTTCCATTTGCAGGCATGATTTCCAAGGTTGAATCGATTAAACCCAATCCCTCTGAAGTTGCGGAGGTATTTACAGTACCGGTTTCCTTTTTTCAAAAATCAAAGCCGGATGTATATGATGTTCATTTCAGGATCGAACCTGATGTGGACTTCCCCTTTGATATGATCATCGGCGGGGAAAATTACAACTGGCAGAGCAGAAAGATGGAAGAATATTTTTATTATTATGAGGAACGCGTTATATGGGGATTGACAGCAAGGATCCTTGCTCACTTTATTGAGATCATTGGAGAAATAAAGGATTGAAAGATGAAAGGGTGACCCCATGGTGCCTGGCACCTCGGGGTCACCCTTTTAAATTATTCTGCATCCAAAATTCGTTTCATTGCTTTCATTTGGCCTAAGTGTTCCGCTTCATGGTAAATCATCATTCCATAAAGCTCACCTACCGTTTCTAGCCCTATAAATGGTTCAGGAAGGTTTTTCTCAAATACTTCTTCAGGCAGTGCTTGGATTCTCTCAGATTGTTCTTTCAGCTGAGCTTCCATCACTCTGATGGAAGGGGCAGCCGCTGTCCAGTCGGAAGGTTTCGACCCGTATCCGAAAAGACCAGTATATTCTTTTGGAAGATGTTCGAACTCTTTGCCAAACATGAATGATTCAGCAGCGGTCAGTATGTGGCCTGTATGCCATTGCAGCGTATTATTGAATCCTTTTGGTTGGATTGCTGCTGTTTCTTCATCGATTTCCTGTAAAAATTTCAGCAGCGCTCCGCGAGTGATTTGCAATTGCTTGATCCCTGTTTTCCTGTTCATTTTCATTATCCCCCTTAACTAACAAACTGACCTCATTGTAGCAAATTATTACACAAGATTCTCTTCCGAAGCATTTTCAAGGCTGCCATCCAGTACCATATCCTCCAGCTTCCGCTTGATGATTTCATTCCAAATCAATACGATGAACTCCTCAGATAGGCGGTTTTTCTTGGCAGCAGCATAAATCCTTAATATTTCTTCGTCCTTCAGCGAGGACATCCCCATGTTCCTCCCCCTCCACCATTCTATATATATCTGATATACATCTTTGTCCATAAAACAAACAAGAAGAAGCGATGCTCCTTCTTGTTTGTTGAGTCATATGATTTTCTTTTATTTAATTACCCGTGCACGGGGCAATCCACGAACGTCGATCCATCCCTGTCCCAAAAAAACGGGACTCCATCTTCCTCCTTCGGCCTCCCTTTTGCCTGAAGAGAAAATGCATTCTATTTCTATGATCCCCTTTTTACACCATTCTGATAATTCGTTAGACCGATGCTCCATTCTTCGCTGTTATAAAAATTCCTTTTCTCTTAGATTTGAAAATATGGCACACCTTTTACTACCAAATTTTCATAAGGATTTCCTATCCTCAAGCTAGGTTAACCCTTTCGTCTCCCGCGGTAACTGTAGTTTAAAATAATTATTTGGGATAAACAATAGAATTTGGACAACATTCAACTATGACAACTGTTTGACAAATTACGACACATAAAAGTCCCTTCAATTTTCATAAAAACAAAAACAGCCCGCTGCTTCGGACTGTTTATTAATGAAAAACTGATTTATCGTTCTTTAAAGAATGTTATGTCTTGGCGGGTAATCTTCATCCATGGCCAAGAAGGGGTGATGGTTCGGAAGCTCCAATGCTGAAATCAATTTTGATAGGTGCTGCCCAGGTGCATTCAGGGTGAAAGAAAATAAGACGAAGGATGAAAATAGGAGATAGATCAATTTCTTCATAGCCCTTACTCCCCTTATTATGATAAGCTTAATAACCTTTGATAATATTTATTAGCCGAGGAGTAATAATATGCGGCTGATTTGTATTTTTTTGCTCCATTATAATAGTCTGCCAAAATCCCGATGAAGATGCAAAGCTGTTTGAGGTCACCTTCCTTTTCAAAGAATGGAAGCACTTCATTTTTCATGAATGAATCAAAGTCATCACGGTATCCGAACAATATATTTTCATATACATAGAAAGATAAATAAAATCGGTGCAACTTTTCTTTATCCGGCCTGATCAGCTCCCACCCCTTCTCCAGCCACTCTTTAGCTTCTTCAATCCTTTTATCTTCATGATAAACTTTAACCAGTGAATGAATGGTAATGATTTTGCTCAAATTGGAATCATTCTTTTTAAAATGGAGGCTCAATTTATAGTGGCTGACTGCCTCTTCCACATTCCCAATGATCGACTTCAATGTTCCTAGATTATGTTCGATTGTTCCTCTAATTTCTGAATATTGTATGGTTTTGCTTACTTCCCTGGCAATATGAAAGGACTGCAGCGCCATATCGTACTTCATTTGTCTCCGGTAGCAGATTCCCAATAAAATATGACAATTGGCGCACCGCTCCAACTGGTAGGTGGATTGAAAGAGGGCAAGGGAAGTCTTTCCATATTCAATGGAGAGGTCATCGTTTAACAGTCTTGAATAACATAGCGCGATTCCGTAATAAAAATCAGCTTTTTCCAATTGGTTCACAGATATTTGAGCTAAGAATTCTTTTGAGGTTTTATAGGATTTAAGCGCTTCAGCAAAATCCTTCTGGTCGTAGTGGATATCACCTTTATATTTGTGAAAGAAGTATTTATTTTCTAATGTGAAGGTTTCATAGTAAGGGGCAATGTGCATCACCAGTTCGTTGAGTTTCTTTGTTTCATTTTTGAGAGTCAAATAATGCATGCTCAACAACTTAAAGAATATCTTTTCGGATTCTCCAGCTTGGAAGATGGAATGGCTGCTTATTCGTTCAAACAGCTTGTCTGCCTTAGTAAAATCTCTTTTTAACAAACTATCGTAAAACTGCAGAAGATCTTCTCCAAGGTGATCATCCCACGTGATGCTTTCAATCAACCCCAATCTTTCGAATAAAAGATTGACGATCTCCTTGCTTGGATCCAATTGATTATTTTCAATTTTAGATAAGTATGAAACGGATATAATTCCGTTTGCCAGCTCAGTCTGGGTCATTTGTCTTCTCATTCGAATGAATTTGATTTGGGACCCAACCGACATTCCACACACCTCGTTTTTTGAATTTTCTTTTATTATACAAAAATTGATTCATTTTCCTATGAGTCGAATGGTCTATCAGAACAATACAGCTACTCGATGAAATAAAGCAGCCTTGGAAAAATCACAAAATAAAAAAAGACCCTGAAATCAGGGTCTTTTGTATCCACTAATCATTACTTTTGAACGTTAGTAGCTTGAGGTCCGCGAGCGCCTTGCTCGATTTCGAAAGAAACTGTTTGACCTTCTTCTAGAGTTTTGAATCCTTCACCTTGGATAGCTGAGAAGTGTACGAATACATCGTCTTGACCTTCAACTTCGATGAAACCGAAACCTTTTTCTGCATTAAACCATTTAACTTTACCTTGTAACATGAATATTTTCCTCCTGTGTGGGTATTCCCACTAATTATTACCATTAATGCTCCAAAATAACCCTTTCAAGACGATAATTCATCTATCAGTTTTTATTCTGAACAAAAATAATTAACATAACTATATCATCGACTATATTGAAAAACAAGATAATTTAAACTGGAAATTCCAATTGAAACTTTCCTACTATTTCCATCCATCCAGTTCATCCCCCAGCAATGATTTCTCCATCTTTTTTCTTCAACAGTTGGCTTTTTAATTCTTTTAGAAAGGCTTCATCGTATTGATCGTGATTACCGCCCATTCCCAATAAGGAGGATAAGCCCAGGTCATCGAGCAGATTATCTTGAAGTTGATCCACTAAGTTCTGTGTGCTTGCTTTGTCGGAACATAATTTCGTCAAGGGCTGATGCGTTTTAAGAGCCTGATCGACAAGCTCAAGACCCACTTCTTTTGTTACTTTACCATCAGCCCTGCCCAATTGATCACACGTTTCAGTCAAGGTATGATCCACTTGTTTAGTTGTGTTTTTAACGACCTTGGTCTGCGTGGCATCCTTAACTGTTTTTTTGACAGGCTTTGTTGCATCATCTACAGCACCTGTCACTGAATCTGCCGCATCCTTCAACGGTTTCGTGACCGCACCGACAGTATCCTTCAATGGTTTCGTCGTTGAATCGATCACGTCCTTCAGCGGCTTAGATACATCCCCGACTGTTTTTCCCACCTTATCGACCGTATCTTGAAGCTCCTTTGTTGGATTTGCTGCTTTCCCTATCGCATCTTCCAACGTTTTTCCTGCACTGCTTCCCGATTTATTTTCGTTTTTACTGCTCTCATCACATGTCAAGGGTAAATTTCCATCCTTGATGTTGGCGATTTCTTCGTTCAGTTGATTTAATGGCAGCAGCCCAATGTCCTTCAACAAGCTCAATTTATCCGGTTTTTTTGGCGCTTTGTAGCCCCTTGTGGTTTCGAGCAGCAGCTTTCCTAAATCACTATGGCTGGAACTCATATGGTGTGCCACCATCACGACATCCTTCAAACCTGGATCGGGGACAAGTGTCGATGCACGAATACACGCCCCCTTGAAGGACAGCGCGCTGGCATCAACGGTCATATCCTGGATCGTGACAGGACCATCCGCTTTCATCGTGATGCTGACTGGGCCGGTTGGTGTATTAAATTCCTTCGTCAACCTCATGCCATAAATGGTAGCTTGATCATAATGAATGCGAAGCATCGTTTCTTTTTTGTGAAGGGATGTTTCTTGATTGATGATTGTAGCCATCATATTCTTTCCAACGACTTGATCCGCCTGGATGATGAAGCCATCCGTATCTTGTTTTGCTGAGGCATTTGCACCAGACCCCGGCACTGAGATAAATAAGATGATTTGCAAAACAAGGATGATTGGAATCGGTTTCAAAATTTTCTTTGTTTTCATCCCATCAACCTGCTCTTACTGGGTCTTCGGTTACATGAACAGAATCATCTTCATCAGGATCTGTTGATCCCATTCTCCAAGCAATCAAAGCAGAGCCGCCTATCAATCCGAAAATGGTACCGACCAAGAATCCACCCAAGGCGCCAATGACGGATAAAACAGATAAAAACATCGTAAAAATGCCTAAGATCTTTGCTGACTGAGGGAAAAATAGTGCCAGCAGGCCAATCATCGTAATAAGTCCGCCAAACAGTAAACCGATCACGGCGATGGAACCCGGGAGAAATGTACTCAAATATAGATTTAAGGGTACCCACAAAATCATCAAGCCACTAATAATGGTTATGACGGATCCCCATAACGGCCTCGATTGCCTCCAAGATTTAAACCTCATTTGAATCACTCCTATTTTTTATCTATTTTTTCAACCGTTAACTTCATCCCATTCATATTAATGGTCTTCTGGAATAAATAATGCGTTTTCAATTTTGCGCTCCCCAAGGTGATTTTTGAAGAGGTTTGCTTGAATTGCTTCGTCCAATCATTGCTGTAGTTTTCTTTCAAGACCAAGTCGCTGAATTGGGCATTTGCCTGAATCAAGCTGGCATCCTGCTGAAGACCTGTTATTTGTACAGGTTTTGAAGCGGTAATCTTTACCCTGATCCACTGGTCGCCAACCTTGAAATCTTTATAAAGCTTAAGATTTGTTATCGTCAGCTTGTCTATGAGGTTCGTACCTTCCGGAGCGGATGCTTCGCTGCTTGTTTCACCCATTTTCGGATAAAACGTATATCCCGTTCCTTCCAGTTTGTCAAACTCAACATAAAAATCCCCCACACCAGCCAATGGGACTGCATATGCCACACCTGACAGACCGATCGATACGAGCAGGACGGCTAAAAGCATGATTCCTGAAATGAATGAAGTCCAAAATACTTTTTTATTTGTTTTCCCCTTAACTTGCACAGACTGCCTTTTCTCCCTCAACTTAAACACCTCTCAGTTTTCAAATTTAATAGTATCTTCTTCAATCGTAGAGGAAGCTTTCTCCCTCAACAATTACGAAAATTATCGGCTAAACTGGATTACCCCCTCAAATGTCGGGTATTTTGAATAAGAATACCCATAATTTTTTTGTTAATTCCGAATAATATTACAAATTATTTTAATGGAGGGAGAGAACGTGGAAAATAAAATCAAGGAGTTATTTTCAAGGGGCATGGAACTGCTGTTAACATATGAAAAGGAATTTCACTTGGAATGGAGGTTAGTTAAGAAAGAGCTCATCAATCGAAAATTTGAGCTTCTTCAACAATTTGACCAGATGATTCAAATCGGCTACGAGGTAGCAGGAGGAAATGAGTCGATTTCCATCGATCAGTTTACGCTCTCTATGGCAACCGAGTGGAATAAACGATTTCCTGTATTAGAGAATGATGGGGATGCAATCTTTATCATCACGATCATTGAAAATACATTTCACGATATTTTGGCCAAGCATAAGGCGAACTTACTCGACCATCAAGCCATCCAGTCCATCTTTTCACGGATGACCGACCAGGTGCTGATGACGAACCAGCTTGAATTGCAATCTGAAAAGTGGCTGAATCTCATGCTTTCGACTAAAATCTTTCCGATCCACTGGATGTCGATCGTCCATCATCAACAAGGGGAGTACTGTGTTCATCGGGTCGTTTGTAGAGAGAGTAGCGGTACCCAAGATCAGCTCATCCATATTTGCGAAGGGCTGAAGGGAAAACAACTAAGCGATCTTACCCTTGCACTCGGCAGATTATTGACGGATTCAAAAGAGGAAGGGAAGATGGTCCACATCCCTTGCATGAATGACCATTTACTACTGTTCATGCCGGTGGAAGCAGCAGTCACCGACCAGCAGCGCGATTGGTTCAGGAGTATGTATTTACGGCAAATCAAACTTAACCATTTGAGATCCGAATTGGAATGGAAGGATGCCGCTCTATTATACTTGCAAAGGCTGCTGCATACGAGCAGCTCCCGTGAAGCGGTCGAAGCCATTTCGCAAGGCCTGGTTGATTATATGCCCTTTAAGCGATGTGGGCTATTCATATACTCCCCCAATGATGAAAGAGGAATTGGCGTGTTCGGTTATAACCTGGAACCGCGATCAATCGAGCAAATCAGGGAAAACATTCACCAATTTCCATTATTGAAGAAATATTTTTCCCTGCTTTCAAATTCAAAACCCATCTACATTTCCGATGCCTCAGAAGTGTTGCCTGAAAAATACATTCAGTCCTACCAATTGAAATCTTTAGTCGTCGTTCCGATCTATGTCCCGACCTACAATAAATTGATCGGGGTTGCCCTGTTGGACCAGGGAGAACGTTCTGAATTTTTGGTCTCGACACAGACCATGTCCACATTGATCAAGTTCGGTCAATACGCCGGTGAACTGCTTTATCAATATTGGGAGGATGCACTCAAGGAATTTTCCATTGGCCATGCCCTTTTGACACCTCGTGAAAAAGATGTGCTCAGGCACATTTCCATGGGTGAATCCATCAACGAAACGGCAGAAGCATTGGACCTCAGCAGCTACACAGTTAGAGACTATGTTTCATCCATCATTCAAAAGATGGATGCCAGAAACAGGACAGAAGCCGCTGTCAAAGCGATTAAAATGAAAATCATATGAAAGAAGGGGAATGGCTGTTGAGCCATTCCCCTTCTTTCATGTTCAGCTTGGATCTACTTCATCCAAGGCTAATGTTGTGACTTCTGTATAATCACCCTTTTCCACTTCTTCCTCATTGGCGTCCTGCCGCAGCTCTTCGTCATCGTCCATCCCTGGTGCGAATTTAGGTTCATCCTTTCCTTTCATTCTGATCTCTCCTTTTGATTGGTGATGGCTATCCTATTTTTTTCTTTTTTATTTGAATTATTCTTTATGACTTTTTCAAAAGTTGATTTTTTTACTGTAAGGCTCACCGCCCGCAACCAGTAAGGAGAGTACCCTTAAGCAGAAACCAACCTTACTTCATCTTTGATTAACTGCAATAAGCTATTAATGTACTTAAATGTATCTTTTGTAAAGCGGCTGTAAAGTTTTGGTGAAAGGGCTATATGACCTATTTTTACATGTCAACATTTGTAGTATATTCGGAGTAAAGGAGGGATTTTGAAAAAATGGAAAATAAAAAATTATTGAGAAAACTTTCCAAGATAGTATTGGCTTCATCTTTGATCGTACCATTTTCGACGTTTGCATCCATTCATACCACTCATGCGGAAACACCTGCAGATCCGGCACCTTACATAAATCCGACTGTAACAGCGAATGGAAAGAAAATTTTATTTGACAATACCCACGGCCAGACAGCGGGGGCTGCCGACTGGGTGATCAACGGCGGCTTTTCAGACTTCGGTAACGCTTTGGCCGGCAAGGGCTATTATGTCAAGGAACTGCGGAAATCCAATCCGATCACGCTGGATGACCTGAAGGAATACGATGCATTTGTCATCGGGGAGGCGAATATCCCTTATAAAGCATCGGAACAGCAGGCGATGCTTGACTACGTGGAGCAGGGCGGAAGCATATTCTTCATTGCCGATCACTACAATGCTGACCGCAACAAAAACCGCTGGGATGCATCAGAAGTTTTTAACGGGTATCGACGTGGTGCCTGGGACAACCCTGCGAAAGGAATGTCGACGGAAGAAGCGAATTCAGCTGCGATGCAAAATGTGACAAGCTCCGACTGGCTATCCGATAACTTCGGCATCCGCTTCCGCTACAACGCGCTTGGTGACATCACGGCGAACAACATCGTTGCACCGGATCAGTCCTTCGGGATCACAGAAGGTGTAAGCACGGTTGCCATGCATGCGGGTTCGACATTGGCGATTACTGACCCGGCGAAGGCAAAGGGAATTGTTTACTTGCCGAAAACAGATGTTAGCTGGGGTTATGCCGTGGACCAAGGGGTCTATGCCGGCGGCGGCGTCGATGAAGGTCCATTTGTGGCAATTTCCAAAGTCGGAAAAGGAAAAGCGGCATTCATCGGTGATTCTTCCCCAGTCGAGGATGCTTCACCTAAATACTTGCGCGAAGAAAACGGCTCGACAAAAACGACATATGACGGCTTCAAGGAACAAAACGACGGGACGCTGTTAGTCAATTTAATGAACTGGCTTTCCACTAAAGAAGATTACACCGGCTTCGATCAAGTTGATGGCTTGACCCTGGATCAGCCGACAAAGCTGCTTGCTTTTGAAACACCGGAAAATTCAACGGAACCTCAAGCTGAACCATGGGCAGCACCTGATGCAGGATATAAATGGTACGATCCATCCACCTTTGCAGCGGGATCATATGGTTCAACAAAGGTAGCTACACAGCCTGCCTACTCATTTGTTCATCAAAGTGTACTGCCAAATGCAGAGGAATTCCAAATCCGCGTATCGCTTGATAACCTGCAGCCAAACGAAACGGTTTCAGGGTTGAAGGTAGGAATGTACCTGGATGGCGGGAGTCAAATCGGGGAATTCAAGCTTGATGAAAGCGCTCCATGGCCGACCACTTATGGCTACAGTGAGGAATTCTCTGTCACTGCTGACAAAGATGGACATGCGTTTAAAGATTTGACTGTCAGAGTGAAAGATGGTGTCGCCGGGAATGCCAACTTAAGGCTTAAATCCGGCTCCAAAAGTGTGGTTACCGAAACGGTCACCATCGATGACGTTCCTGCAGAACCGCTTCCGGATGAGCAAGGGCCGCAGCTACCCGATCAAATTTCGATCGGCGATGCAAGGGCAGCCTCTCCAAATGGCTTGGTTACAGTGGATGGCGTCATCACATCCGAACCCGGCGTCTTCGGGGGACAAGGCTTCTATCTCCAGGATGAAACTGGCGGAATCTATGTATTCCAGCAGGGAAGCGGCTTCCATAAGGGGGACAAGGTGAAGTTGACGGGTACTACCTCTTTATATAACGGAGAACTGGAACTATCAGATTTAATCAATGTTGAGAAAGAAGGAACTGCAGATTTACCATCAGCCAAGACGGTTCCTGCCATTGATGATTCCAATCAGGGTCAGTATGTAAAATTGGAGAATGTTCAAATTTCAGACCTCCCGGAATCAGCAGGCGGAACATTTCAATTCAATGTCGTTTCGGATGATGGCTCCAGCACGCTGGTAAGAGTGGATAGCCGTACCGGCGTTTCATTGGATGAACTCCTTCAATCCTACAAAAATGGGGATTATATCAATATTTCAGGAATCTCCTCTGTATTCAAAGGGACTTATCAATTAAAGCCGCTAAGCCTGGATGATTTTGAATTGGCAGATACGACTGCACCTGTCATCAACGACTTGACTGATTTAGCGATCTATCCGTATGAGGGCTTCAGTCAAGAAGCAACAGCTTCGGATGACCAAAGCGGCGTCGATAGCATCACTGTTTCATTGGATGGAAAGGAAATTGCCAATCCAATCAACATCGAGCCCCTTTCATTATCATTGGGTGATCACACCATCAAAGTGTCCGCTAAGGACAATGCGGGGAACATTTCCGAAAAGGAATTCACCTTGACTGTTAAAATGGATGCAAGGCATATCGGCGATTTGCTGAAATACATGCACAGTCACGGCTACAGCCCGCGTGAAATTGTCCTTTATTTATTGTCATTGCTTAAATCGCTTTAATAATTTTCTTTATTAAATACCGCTGTTGATTTCCGCGGGCGGCAGGTGAGCTTTCTCGTCCCTGCGCTCCTGCGGGGTCTCACCTGTTTCGCTTTACCCGCTGGACATTGAATCAGCTTGCTTGAAATCACTGCGCACGAAGAAAATGCGAAGTTCGTCTTGCACTCCAATCAACAGCTAGAATATGCTAAAAACAACAAACACGCTTTAACATTGAAAAACCCGAACCAATCCGAAGTCTAAGGAAAGATTTCGGATTATAGTTCGGGTATTTCTTCGACTAAAACACTTTTGTCCCGCCCCTTTTAAATTGATATTGACCGCCTCCCGTTATGAATCCATCTACATTTGGGAATAATGGTCAATGCGATAAAAAGACAGGGGCTGATTTTTTGAGTGCACAACTTTATCAGCATTTTTTGCGCTGGCCGCTCATCTGGAGAGTCTTCAGCATGGCACTGGCTTCCATTCTTCTGTTTGGCTTTGCCATTCATATGATTGAGCCGAAGACCTTCCCCACTTTTTTCGATGGGGTTTGGTGGGCAATCATCACTGCTTCAACGGTTGGTTATGGAGATTACACTCCTCATACAACATATGGAAGAATCACAGGTATGCTGCTGATTTTGCTAGGCGCCGGATTCCTGTCGACGTATTTTGTGACGCTGGCTGCGGCAACAGTGAATACTCAAAATTCACTAAAAAAAGGAATGACTGAGTTTGTGGGGAGCAATCAAATGATCATCGTCGGATGGAATGAGCGTTCACGTGAAATTATCAATCAACTATTAAAAATGAAAAACGGCCGGCAAGTCGTCCTCATCGATGACTCACTGGGAGAGAATCCTTTCCAGCAGCCACAGGTCCACTTCATTAAGGGAAAGCCCTATATCGATACAGTCATGGAGAAAGCAAAAATCCACGACTCCAGCCTGCTGTTGATAACAGCGGACCAAAACACCAATGAAATCCAAGCAGACATGAATTCCATTCTCACCTTGTTGGCTGCCAAAGGGATGAAACCGGACCTTTATTGCGTCGTGGAAATCCTGACTTCGGAGCAAGTCAAAAATGCCAAACGTGCTGGGGCGGACGAAGTCATCCAGACGAACAAGCAAACCAGCTACGTGATGATGAACAGCTTGATCTCCCATGGGATGTCCACTACATTGCTGACATTATTGAATCAATTAAAAGGAAGCAATTTGCGGTTCATTGAATTGGATCCTCAATGGGAAGGAAAAACATTCATCCAAATCAGCTCCCATCTGCTGCAACATAAAATCTTGCTTTTGGGAATCAAGAGAGAGGAAGAAACGAAAATTAACCCGCCCTCGGACGAAATGCTTCATGCCGGGGACCATCTGCTTGTCGTTTCAGATTAGCGTCTGTTCCAATTCCTTCACTAAATCTTTGCCAACTTGAATATATTGCTTTGGAAAACTGGCATCCTTGTCCACCGGCTCCTGGAATTGGTTGAATGAAGCGGACACATTGAATATATTCGCATGGTCATCCAGCCCCCGCTGATATTTATGGGAAAGCAGATACGGCTTCCCTAATTTTACGGTGACGCCCTGCGAATCCAGCTGTCCGTCAACCGCAGTAAATGGAACGCGCAAAAATTGATAGCCTACCTCATCGTCGATCTTATAATCAAAATAGCCATGATCATAATCCCAGTTGCCGCCGATATCATAGCCAAGCGGCTTCATCAACTGCTCAAGCTTATATAATTGATAATGTTTGCCTTCAATATTTGAATCAATCTCAATCATGCACTGCATCTCCTTTAGCTTTTATTTCTTAGCTTTTCAAAGGAATGCATCGGCTATTCGCAATCATTGATGGAAAATAAGAAAAGCGGTAGCTTGAGGGGGCGCGGAATTTGTCGCTCGATGTCGATTGGCTGATATCCTGTTATTTTTGGCTGATATTTTTAAAAATCAGCTGCAATCCTGAAGCAATCGGCAGATAAATTTTCAAGTTTGGTCATTTCACACGTCCAGCGGCATAGAGCAACAATGATATCGGTCTAAATTTTAATATATCGGTCGATTTCCCCCTTTTATCGGTCAAAAATGAAATATATCGGCCATTCGACATAAACCATCTCATTTCCCCTCTTTTTAGAAAATCACTTCCCATTAAATCAAAAAAGCCAGCCCCGGGCATATGCACCGGGGCTGGCTCAATGTTCATTATTTCAATCTTTTTTCCAATTCTGCTTTCTTCTCTTCGAATCCAGGCTTTCCTAATAATGCAAACATATTCACTTTATATGCTTCAACACCTGGTTGATCAAACGGATTTACACCGAGCAGGTATCCGCTTAAGGCACAAGCTTTCTCGAAGAAATATACCAAGTATCCAAACGTATAGGCATCCATTGCCGGGATTTCAACGACAAGGTTCGGAACACCACCGTCTGTATGGGCAAGAAGAGTGCCTTCAAATGCTTTGTTGTTGACGAAATCCACAGTTTCACCAGCCAAATAATTCAAGCCATCAAGATCATTGCTTTCTTCTTCGATCGTGATTTCATGGCGGGCATCCTTGACTTTGACGATTGTTTCAAACAGATCCCTGCGCCCTTCTTGAACATATTGTCCAAGGGAATGTAGGTCCGTTGAAAAGTTCGCAGAGGAAGGATAAATGCCTTTTTGGTCTTTTCCTTCACTCTCGCCGAATAATTGCTTCCACCATTCAGCGAAGTATTGCAACCCTGGTTCATAGTTAATAAGCATCTCGATCGTTTTTCCTTTATTATAAAGGACATTTCTGACAGCTGCATATTGGTATGCAAGGTTTTCTTCAAGCTCTGAGTGGCTGAAATCCTCGCGTGCCTTCTCAGCGCCTTTCATCATCTCTTCGATGCTCACACCGCTCACGGCAATCGGAAGAAGACCGACAGCAGTAAGTACAGAATACCGTCCACCGACATCGTCAGGAATCACAAAAGACTCATACCCTTCTTCGGTAGCCAATGTTTTCAATGCACCTTTTGCTTTATCTGTTGTAGCGTAAATGCGGCTCTTCGCCTCTTCCTTCCCATACTTTTCTTCAAGCAGTTTGCGGAAAATGCGGAAGGCCAAGGCAGGTTCCGTAGTCGTCCCTGATTTGGAAATGACATTGATTGAGAAATCCTTCTCTTTCAACACGTCCATCAAGTCCTTCATATATGTGGAGCTGATGTTATTCCCGACAAAGAAGACTTGCGGTGTTTTGCGATCTTCTTTTGCAAGAGTATTGTAAAAACTGTGGTTCAGCATTTCAATCGCTGCACGGGCTCCGAGATATGAACCGCCGATTCCGATTACCAGCAGGATATCGGAATCACTTTTGATTTTCTCAGAAGCTTTCTGGATGCGGGAGAATTCTTCTTTGTCGTAATCAACCGGAAGATCGACCCATCCTAAAAAGTCACTTCCTGCACCCGTTTTTTCGTGCAGGGAATGATGAGCGACCTTCACTGCATCACGTAAATATGTAAGTTCATGTTCGCCAAAAAACGAAAGAGCTTTGGAATAATCAAACTTAATATGTGTCATGTTCATTTCCTCCGTTTAATTAGTTGTCTGTTATCACTTTAGCTGAAGCTGAATTGATAATCAAGAAATCGCTTATATTGTAAGCGTATCCAATAAGAATTTTTTTTGAGCTGCGTTCTCTTGAAGCAAATATTGTATTTATTGCCATGATTTCTACAAATTTGCTTTTACAATAAAAAGAAGGAAATGCCCAAATTTTCACAGGGCATTTCCTTGATGCTGCTTATAATGATGCACGCAAAATGGCCAACACGTCGTCTCGGTTCAGCTTCGTGAAGTTGCCGAATTCGCCGTTTGCCATTGCCTTATCAGCAATTTCATCCAGTCTGCTGTCATCGATGTCATAGTCAGCCAGACGGGATGGTGCGCCGATGGAGCTCCAGAATTCACGGAGTTTCTCGATTCCTTCCAACCCTGCTTCTTCATCGCTTTTTCCTTCAGAATCGACGCCGAAAACATTAACGGCAAGCTGTTTGAATCTTGCTGGGTCCACTTTCAGATTATGCTTCATCCAGTTCGGGAATAGGATGGCCAATCCCCCGGCATGCGGGATATCGTAGACGGCAGATACAGCATGTTCTATGTTGTGCGTCGCCCAGTCGCCGCGGTAGCCCATTTGGAGCATTCCATTCAAGGCGATATTTCCTGCATAAAGAATCGTTTCGCGCAGTTCATAATTTTCAAGATCTTCGACCATTTTAGGAGCCGTTTCCTTCACAGTGTTCAGGACGCCTTCACACATACGGTCCTGGACCGGTGTATTGTCCGCATTATTGAAGTATTGTTCAAAAACGTGTGACATCATATCGACCATTCCATAAATGGTGTGGTCTTTAGGCACTGTGAACGTGTTTTGAGGATCGAGGATCGAGAACTTAGGGAATGTTGCAGGACTTCCCCAGCCATACTTTTCATTCGTCTCCCAGTTTGTGATAACGGATCCTGCGTTCATTTCCGACCCAGTGGCAGCCAATGTCAACACTGTACCAAACGGAAGTGCTTCTTTGGCAATTGCCTTCTTCGTAACTAAATCCCAAGGATCGCCGTCGTATTTAGCTCCCGCTGCAATCAGCTTTGTGCAGTCGATGACGCTTCCGCCGCCAACCGCCAAAAGTACATCGATCCCTTCATTTTTGCAGATTTCAACGCCTTTTCGTGCTGTAGAAACACGCGGGTTCGGTTCAACCCCGGCTAGCTCGAATACTTCTGCATCCATTTCCTTCAATGTCGAAATGACTTGATCGTATAGACCGCTTCTTTTGATGCTTCCGCCGCCGTATACTAAAAGAACTTTATTTCCATATTGGGGCAATTCATTTTTTAATTCGCCTAACTGATCTTTTCCAAAAATTAATTTTGTTGGGTTGTAAAATGTAAATTGATTCATTTAAAAATCCCTCCTTGTTCCCCATTATTAATCACAGCCATAGCTTTTGCAAAAAAGATGCTCAATCATACTCTATATTTTGAATAAATCGAATCCTAATGATGAATAATTTAATTAAGCTCGTCGAAATCTAAAGACGTAGCTATTTGATAAGGAGGAAATCATCATGAGTGGAATTCAACGTATAGCACTAGTACTTACCATAATCGGAGCGATCAACTGGGGATTAATTGGATTTTTCCAATTTGACTTGGTAGCAGCTATCTTCGGTGGTCAAGGTGCTGCACTTTCTCGTATCATTTATGGCTTAGTGGGAATTGCCGGGCTTATCAACCTTGGTCTATTATTTAAGCCGAATGAAGAGCTTGAGCGTGAACCAGAAGCACGTACTACACGCTAAACAATTTAAACCAATCAATGACAATAAAAAGGGATGTACCGTCAGTGCCTGGCACTGACGGTACGTCCCTTATCTTATTTTCAACTTTGCAGTTCTTTGGTCCAAGGAAATTTCGAATTCTGATTTTCCCTTCTCTTCGCCTTTGATCAAGCCGGTTCCGCTTTTCTTATACCCAGCCTCTGTATCTTGAGGCTTCGGCCATTTTTCTCGCTCCGACCATATAGGCTGCCAAGCGCATATTAATTCTGCGATTTTCAGCAGTCTGGTATACATTGTTAAACGAATCCACTATTTTCTTTCTCAGTTTTTCATTCACTTCCTCTTCGGTCCAGTAGTATCCTTGATTGTTCTGAACCCATTCGAAGTAGGAAACCGTTACACCGCCTGCACTCGCCAACACATCGGGGACTAGCAGAATGCCGCGGTCTGTCAATATTTTGGTCGCTTCCAATGTAGTAGGTCCATTTGCGGCCTCTACAACAATAGAAGCTTTGATGTTATTGGCGTTGTCGGCTGTAATTTGGTTGGAAACAGCTGCCGGGACCAAAATATCACAATTGATTTCAAGAAGTTCATGATTGGAAATGGTATTCTCAAATAGAGTCGTCACGGTTCCGAAACTATCCCTGCGATCAAGCAAATAATCGATATCCAAGCCGTTCGGATCATGCAGCCCGCCATATGCGTCTGATATCCCGACCACTTTGGCACCTGCATCGTTCATGAATTTTGCCAGGAAGCTCCCGGCATTTCCGAAACCTTGGATGACGACACGTGCGCCTTTAATATCAATGCCTTTTTTCTTGGCCGCCTCTTCTATGCAAATGGTTACCCCTTGCGCTGTTGCTTTTTCACGTCCTTGAGATCCACCTAAAGCAATTGGCTTACCGGTAATGAATCCTGGAGAATCGTATTCGCGAAGTCGGCTGTATTCATCCATCATCCATGCCATGATCTGGGAGTTCGTATAAACATCCGGAGCCGGAATGTCCTTTGTTGGCCCGACGATTTGGCTGATGGCCCGCACATATCCACGGCTCAGCCTTTCGATTTCACTCATGGACATGGTTCTGGGATCGCAAATAATCCCGCCTTTTCCACCACCATACGGCAAATCGACGATGCCGCACTTTAAACTCATCCACATGGAAAGAGCCTTTACTTCTTCTTCATCGACCTCGGGGTGAAATCTTACCCCTCCTTTAGTCGGCCCGACCGCATCATTATGCTGGGCGCGGTAGCCTGTAAATACTCTGATGGTACCATCGTCCATTCTTACGGGGATGCGGACAGTCAACATCCGCAAAGGTTCTTTCAGCAATTCAAATAGATCATTTTCATAGCCGAGCTTCGTTAATGCTTCTTTAATCACTTCTTGAGTTGAAGTAAATAAATTCAAATTCTCTTCCATTCATTATTCGCCTCTTTATTGTGTAATCAGTTGACGCTGTCTATTGTACCATTATGAAAGCACTTTATTAATACGTTCAATCGCCCAATCAAGCTCTTCTTTGGAAATAACCAATGGCGGTGCAAATCGAATGACTGTATCATGTGTTTCTTTACAAAGGAGACCTTGTTCTTTTAGCGCTTCACAGTGTTTTCGAGCAGGCTCATTCAATTCGACCCCGATAAAAAGACCTCTTCCCCTGACTTCTTTGATGGCTGGATTATCGATTTCTTTCAATTTGCCCATGAAATATTCACCGAGTTCCAGGGAGCGCTCTGCAAGCTTCTCATCCACAAGCACATCCAATGCAGCCACAGAAACCGCGCATGCCATCGGATTTCCACCAAAAGTAGAGCCATGTGAACCTGGATTGAATACATTCAATATGTTCTTGTCTGCCACAACACATGAAATCGGGAAAACGCCGCCGCCTAAAGCCTTTCCTAAAATATACATGTCGGGATTAACACCTTCCCACTCACATGCAAACATTTTCCCTGATCGACAAAGGCCAGCCTGAATTTCATCCGCAATAAAAAGCACATTATTTTCTTTGCACTCTTCAAACGCTGCTTTCAAGAAGCCTTCTTCAGGCATGACAATTCCAGCTTCTCCTTGAATCGGTTCGATCAAAAATGCTGCTGTATTCGGAGTAATCGCTTCTTTCAATGCATCCAGATCACCATATGGAATTAATTTGATTCCAGGAAGCATAGGTCCAAATCCACGTTTATATTCTTCCTCGGACGACAAGGACACTGCCGTCATCGTACGGCCATGGAAATTGCCTACGCAGGCAATCACTTCAGCCTGATTATCAGGGATGCCTTTTACATCATATCCCCAGCGCCTCGCTGCTTTGATGGCAGTCTCAACTGCTTCTGCCCCCGTATTCATCGGAAGGGCCATTTCTTTATTGGTAAGCTTGCAAATCTTTTCATACCAAGGTCCCAGCTGATCGTTGTGGAAGGCTCGGGAGGTCAATGTAACGCGGTCTGCCTGGTCTTTCAGTGCCTGGATGATTTTTGGATGGCGATGCCCTTGATTCACTGCGGAATAAGCACTAAGCATATCCATATACTTATTCCCTTCTGGATCCTTAACCCAAACCCCTTCTGCTTCAGAAATGACGATTGGCAGTGGAAGATAATTAGGTGCTCCAAAACGCTCCGTTTGATCAATGATTTCATTCGTTTTTATCATTTTAAAATCCCCCGTTCTTATTTAGGACAGGGCTGACCTATTACAGTCTTCCTTTCCAATGGATTTGTTAAACGTAGTCAATTGATCATACGTTCATCACGGAAAGCTATGACCGATAAGCCAGCCCCTTGAATTTATCGATCGGTACTATTCGCTTTACGTCGATCGATTAAAGCATTTCTGAAGTTGTTTTCGCCTGCATATGCAAGAGCAGGTAATCCGGGCCGCCC